>JBMFXL010000001.1:0-19229 GCA_049964275.1 Acidimicrobiales bacterium
CCACGATGCGCAAGTCATTGCAAAGGTAGAGCGCTATCTAGGCGACTTCGATACGGAGGGTCTCGACCTTTCGATCATGGCCCCGACCGATGCGACAAAGCGTTCCGTCGAAAGGATCCGCCGGGGGGAGAACACCATCTCGGTCACAGGCAACGTCCTCCGTGACTATCTGACCGATCTCTTTCCCATCATGGAGCTCGGCACCAGTGCGAAAATGCTCTCGATCGTGCGACTGCTCGCGGGTGGAGGACTCTTCGAAACCGGGGCCGGAGGATCCGCACCCAAGCATGTGCAACAGTTAGTCGAGGAGAACTATCTCCGTTGGGACAGCCTCGGTGAGTTCCTTGCGGTGGCGGTGAGCCTTGAGTTCTTGGCCTCCCAGACGTTGAATACCCGGGCCAAGGTGCTGGCAACGACGCTGGATCGTGCGACCGCGACGCTTCTCAACAACGACCGTTCACCAAGTCGGGCGGTCGGCGGACTCGATAATCGAGGGAGCCACTTCTACCTGGCGCTGTACTGGGCCCAAGAGCTTGCCCGTCAGAGTGAAGATGCCGACCTGGCGACCGCGTTCGGATCCTTGGCTCGTGCGCTTGAGGACGAGGAGGACAAGATCGTTGGGGAGCTCCTTGCGGTCCAAGGGAAGCCCGCGGACATCGGCGGCTACTACCGACCTCACCTCGACCAGGCCACGAAGGTGATGCGACCGTCGTCGACCTTCAACACGTTGATCGACGGCTTCTCGATCTTTCGATAGTTCGGAGAGGCCTCCCGGGGAAGTTTATGAAGTGAGGAGCGATCGTAATGGAGCAGTCACCTGGGGCGATGTGGGACCGCATATTCTCGGAGACGGAGTGGTCCCAGGCGCCTGATCCGTTTCTATGTGAGCTCGCGGCTGGCCTCGAGCCAGGTCGTGCGCTCGATGTGGGGAGTGGTCCTGGCCGTAATGGCCTGTGGCTCGCTGAAGTGGGCTGGACGGTCACCCTGCTCGACCCGTCGTCGGTCGCGCTCGAACAAGCACGAGATCGTGCGAGGGTGCTCGATGTCACCATACGAACGCTCGAGGCCGACGTCTCACGATGGCAACCTGAGGCAGCGTCCTATGACCTCGTGGTGACGGCGAACCTCCATATGGTTGAGCCTGAACTCGCGGAGCTCTACAGGAAGGTGCGAACGTCGCTCGCAGACGGTGGGCACCTGTACGTCGTGGGTCATCACCTCTCAAGCTTGGGCAGACATGGCCCACCCGATCCTGAGCGCCTCTTTACGCCTGATCGGCTTCGCCGGGTGTTGGGAGCTGGATTCGAGATCGAGATGCTCGAGGAGCGCGAACGCTCGCAGGTCGACGATCGCCGGGACGAGCCAGACTCTACTCCTGACCGAGTGGTCGTGCTTTGGGCACGAGCGACCGCCTAAGCATCCGTCTCGGCTGGTCTGGGTCCAAGTGAGAAGTGGAGCGAGTTGGGTGACGTTGGTCGAGTGTTCAAGATCATTCTTCTTGAGGGATTCTGGTGCCTGGGATCCTTCTCAAGATTGCGAACGTCATGCACCTGTGATTTCCTGAGTCCAAGTCGTGCGCGTGCTCGGTGGTGCTCTCAATGAGGGGCGGGTCCATGAGGGAAGAGGTGATGCGGACCTTTGGGTACGAAGTCGCTCGGGTGAGCTGAGTCAGTGAATGTCCGTTCAACGTCGGAGACGCAGTCGATGCGAGTAAGCGCAGGGGGCTCGTGAAGCAGGCGATCACCCGTTTGTTCAGGGCATCGCGATTTTGTTGAGACGTATGTGGTCGCGCCAAAGAATCCGGTCACCATGACGCTTGACCATCATCAGCTCCACGGGTAGAGCAGTGGACGAAATTGAACGGTACGAATCCTCGTACGCTTTTCACGACATCAATCCTCGAGAGTACGGCAGTGTCCACTCCTTCGAGAATCTTGTGTCGGTCGTCCGTGGTGTGTCAGAAGCTCTTGCGGTAGACCGGGGTTCACTTGCGTTCGACCGAGATCGATGACGCTCGCAGTGAGGCGCTGGCGGAAGGTCAGCGAGTACGTTGGATCCTCCGCCCGAGTTGTGTCGCCTCGTGAGTCTCCAATAGACGTAGTTGGTCATGCCAGGTTGAGATCGAACAGCTAGGGGATGATGATCAGTTTTCCGCCTTTTGGCGTTCTCGCCCCTTCTAGCTCTGTGAGAGCCTCGATCGCATTCGACAGGGGTACGGAGCGAGCGATAGGAATGGAAAGCTTGCCAGTGGCGGCGGCCTCGGTGACTGTCGCGAGGTCCTTAGACGAGTACTTGACGATGAGCGGCTTGAAGTTCCTGGTTACGACAGCTCTCGCCATCTTGGCTGCGGACGGATTGATGTCGATGATCCGTCCCTTTGGCTTGAGGAGGGTCTGAGCAGCCCTTCTCGACATCGTCCCGGCGGTGTCGATCACCACGTCATATTGGCCTTTGAGACCCACCGGGTCGAATTCGAAGTCGACGACCGGGGAGATCCCGAGAGCCTCAGCATCTGCTTTTGCGCTCGTACGGCAACTTCCTCCGACGGACGCCCCGTACAGTTTTGCGAGCTGAACAGCCGACCTTCCGACACCACCGAGGCAACCATTGACGAAGACATTCGCTCCTGCCCTGACCTGGCCCTTGTCGACGACACACTGCAATGCCGTGAGCCCAACCGTTGGCAGAGCGGCGGCCTCCTCGAATGAGAGGCTTTCTGGCTTGTGCACGAGCAAGTTCTCCTCTGCAACTACCGTCTCAGCAAAGGCACCAGATGTTTTCATGCTCATGGCCCCTAGGACTTGGTCGCCTTCTCGAAAACGAGTGACACCCTTCCCAACAGACAGCACGTTGCCGGCAAAGTCATGTCCGAGCCCCCGGGGGAAGGCGCTGCGAGTCATCATTTTCATGTCGCCATTGCGGATTTTCCAGTCCATTGGGTTGGCCGCAGCTGCGCGAACCCTGACGAGAACTTGGCCCCTGCCGGGCGAGCCTGACTCGACATCTGCCAAGTGCATGAGTTCGGGGCCTCCATACTCGTCGTACTGTATGCGCTTCATATGAATTCCCTTCGGAGTACGTTGTGCTAGTATTATAGTACAACGTTATACAATAAAGGATCAAATGATGTCGTCGAACCAGGTGAAGCGGCAAGGATCTAGGACCCCGAGTGCTGACATGGAAGCCGCCTTGCTCAGTGCCGCAGCAAACCTCCTTGAAACCGAGGGGGTTGACAGCCTGTCGGTGCGTCGGATCGCGACGGCTGCCAAGGTTGCGCCGATGGGCGTCTACAACCACTTCGAGTCGAAGTACGGTATTGTCGAGGCCCTCTTCATCCAGGGATTCGAGCTGCTCAGGTCCGATTTGTTGCATGTTGCAGAAATCCACGACCCTTACGAGGCCTTACTAGAAGCGACTCGTCGCTACCGAGCTTCGGCTCTAGCGCACCCTATGCGTTACAAGCTGATGTTCATGAAGGCGGTGTCCGGGTTCGAGCCGAGCACCGAAGCTCTTCAAACATCCAAAGGAGCATTCGATGGTCTCGTTGCCGTTGTCAAGCGTGCGATCAGCGCACATGTGATCGTTGAATCATCCCCGATCGAAACGACGACGATGATTTGGGCGACAATTCATGGCTGGGTTTCCCTTGAACTGCTGGAGATGGGATTCATGGAGGACAAGGAGGCAAGCTTCAATAGGTTATGTCAGTCCATACTGCACGGCCTTCGCCCGTAGAGAGCGGAGGCGCTGCCAATTGGATCTCCATAATCGGAGTGGATGATCATGGGATCTGCAGTCGTGGTGCGACTGGCACGCGCGTCGGGACTGCGGTATTCACCGCACTTTGAAGGCCCCGACGATCTTCGAAGAGAAATCTTGATGAGCGGTATCGCTACTACGCCACACGACGATACCTTAGGAACTACGAACGTCTCCCGGCTCCACCCGGGAGTCATCGTGAGTGAGAGCCGTGGCGCTGGCATCGGGAGTGCTTCGGCAGGTGCTGGCTCATCCGAGTCGAGAGCGATTACGGGACATCGTTGGACGCATCAGCACGTTGAAGAGGATTCGCCAGCCGGCGAGGAATGCAATCAGGAAGATGAGTGAGACCAGGATGAAGGCCACGGCTGTGCCTTGGCCGACGATCACGCGTACGACTTGACCTACGGCGACCGCGATGACGGCGACGAATGCCCCGGAACGCATTGGGTCGAATGGGCTGCGCCATGTTCGGAGGACACACCATCCCACCACTGCACCAAGCAGGAACGGTCCAGAAACGCTTGCAAGATTACGCAAGGTCTCATGGTGTCCATGTGCATGAAGACCGATCGAAACGAAGATCACGATGAGCACTACATCGGCAAGGGCCGCGAGAGCAGCTCGCTTGATCATCTCACCTCACCTACGGTTAGCAATGACCTCAAGGCTAGCTCCTGGACAAATCTTCGGTTCGGGTGATCTCTGTCGCTCACTCGCATAGGTTGGGATCATGGCACGTGTCCTAGGACTCGATGAGGCGGTGAGCTTCGCATCGCGCGCAGGTGAAGGCTGGCGAGTAGAGGGAGGTGCGTTCGTCAAATCCTATGAATGTACGAGCTTCCGGGTTGCATTGCAGTTCGTGAATGCCCTAGGAGAACGTGCGGAGGAAATGAACCATCACCCCGCGATCCGAATCGATCACTCGGTGGTGACGATATGGTTGCGCACCTACTCTCAAGATGCACTCACGGAACTTGACACGGCATTCGTGGAGCGAGCGGAGCGCATCTTCCGATCACTTCCGTGTGAGGAGCGACACCTCTAGGAGAGCTCGATGAGTTCGTAGTACTCGTCCTTCCAGAAATCCTCCGCACCGTCGGGTAGGAGGAGCACTCTCTCGGGCGCGAGTGCGCGCACCGCCCCAGGATCGTGGGTGACCAAGATCACGGCACCTCCGTAGCTTGCGAGGCCGTCGAGGACCTGTTCTCGCGAGGCCGGATCGAGGTTGTTGGTCGGCTCGTCGAGGAGTAACACGTTGGCCCGCTGTGCGACGAGTGCGGCGAGTGCGAGTCGTGTCTTTTCGCCACCGGACAACGTGCCTGCCTCTTGAGCGATGGTGTCACCTGAGAACATGAAGCTCCCAAGCAGTGATCGTAGGTCCGTGTCGGTGACGTCATGGGGCGCCTGTCGACGGAGATTGGCGAAGACCGACGAGCGTGCATCGAGAGTCTCGTGCTCCTGTGCGTAGTACCCGAGCCTTACTCCTGGGCCGTAGTTGACCTCGCCAGTATCAGGTGTCTCGAGCCCCGCGAGCGTGCGAAGCATCGTGGTCTTGCCCGCACCGTTCAGACCGATGATGGCGACCTTCGAGCCCCGGTCGATTGCGAGATCGATGCCGGTGAATACCTCGAGAGAGCCATAGGACTTTGAGATCATCGTGGCGGTGATCGGCGTTCTCCCGCAGGGTAGCGGATCGGGGAATTTCACCTTTGCACGTCGTTCGGCAGCGCGAGCCTCTCCGAGCTGTGTGATGAGTCGATCGGCACGCCGGTCGAGCACCTTGGCGGTCCGTGCTCGTCGGGCCGTGGACCCTCTCATCTTGTTGGCCTGGGTGGTGAGCGTCGCCACTTGAGACTCGATCCGGGACCGCTCCTTGCGAGCGCGCTCCTCTGCCTGTGCCCTCGCGACAAGATAGGCGCGATATCCCATCGAGTACTGGGCGAGCTCGGCGGATCCTGCATCGAGGTAAGCGACCCGATTGACGACCTCGTCGAGGAGTTCGACGTCGTGGGAGATCACGATGAGTCCACCACTATGGGACTTGAGGAAACCCTTGAGCCAGACGATGGAGTCTGCGTCTAGATGGTTGGTCGGCTCGTCGAGAAGAAGAATATCGGAGTGTGAGAAGAGAATTCTTGCAAGCTCGACTCGACGACGTTGACCTCCAGAGAGGTTCTCGAGGGGGAGCCCAAGTACTCGCTCCTCGAGGCCGAGAGAGAACGCAATGGCTTCTGCATCTGCCCGCGCGGCATACCCGCCCATGGCGGAGAACACCTCTTCGGTTTGCGCATAGGCTCGCATCGCGCGCTGCTGCTGCTCTGGGTGTTCGCTTCCCATCTCCTTGGCATATCGATCGAGGTCGGCGACGATGGTCTCCATGCCGCGTCCCGAGAGAATGCGATCAAATGCGATGGCGGTGAGATCGCCGGTGCGCGGGTCCTGTGGAAGGTAACCGACCCGGCCCTTGACTAGGACCTCTCCTGCGTGCGGTCGCGTTTCCTGTGCGAGGGTCTTGAGCAGCGTCGTCTTGCCTGCCCCGTTCCTGCCGACGAGACCGATTCGATCACCCGGATTCACGGTGAAGGTTGCGCTCTCGATGAGTACGCGTGGTCCTACACGGAGCTCGATGTGAGAAGCTTGGAGCACGACGAGGTGGAATCAACCTTTCTTTGGCTCGCGAGGTCGCAAACCAGGGAAGCACCTAGTCTACAAGGCACCTCCCCGCTGACTTCCCTTCTTCTTCTCGGGATGACCGTGTGGGTGCATCAGCCGGTAAGGTCGTTCCGTTGTTGCTTCGATCGAGGTGTACTGACCCTTTATGCTCCGATATTCTGCTCCGGTTCGCGTACCAGAGGTCACCGTTGCATTCTGGCTTGCCAAGGGCCTCTCGACTGCACTCGGCGAGTCCACCTCGGACTATTTGGTGCATGCCTTCAATCCCTACCTTGCGGTCGGAGCCGGCTTCGTGGTCTTCGTGGTTGCTATGGTGCTGCAGCTCAGCCATGGCAGGTACTCACCCGTGCGATACTGGTTCGCAGTCGGAATGGTGGGGATCTTTGGCACCATGGTCGCCGACGTCGCACATGTCGCCCTCGGAGTGCCATACGGAGTGTCATCGGTGATCTTCGCCCTCGCGCTCGTCGGAGGGTTCGTTGCCTGGGCGAAGGTAGAGGGCTCGCTCTCGATCCACGACGTTACCACACTCCGACGTGAGCTCTTCTACTGGTTTGCCGTCATCTCGACGTTCGCGATGGGAACGGCGATCGGTGATCTCACCGCGATCACGTTCCGGCTCGGTTACCTCGGATCGCTCGTGCTGTTTGCGCTGCTCATCTTGGTGCCCGGAGCTGCGTATCGATGGATCGGACTCAGCGGGGTTCCGGCGTTCTGGAGTTCGTACGTGCTCACGCGTCCCCTTGGCGCGTCCTTTGCTGATTGGACGGGTAAGCCGATCGGCGTGGGCGGTCTTGGATGGGGTGACGGCACTATGGCTCTTGTGCTCGCAATCCTGTTCGTGGCGGTTGTCGGGCTGACGGCACGTACCAGGGAACGCCCGGGACGCTTTCGAAGTGGTAGTGGTTGGCAGGGGTTGCACCAGACGTCGTGGCGAGGGTGACGCGCCCTTCGATCGCATCTCCTGCGAGAAGGTGAGGCCTAGTGGATGGTCCATCGGATCTGAGAACTTATGTGGCAACATGAGCCGCTGCAGCTGCCCCGAGCCAGGAGCCGTCGTTCCCGTTTATGGCTCGATTTGCACTCGTCCTGCGAAGGTCGTAGAGCCGTGTTCACGTGTAGATCATCTACCCGCCAGCTGACCGACTGAAGAACCTGCCTACGTCGATGATCTCTGATACCTCGTCGACGAAATCATGATTGGTAAGTCCGAAGAGATCGCATGATGCCTTGCATGCGTAGAAGGACGCACCCGTCTCGGCGATCATCTCGATGAAGTCCGGGATCGAAGGAATGTCGAGTTTGTTCATCTTCGACTCTCGATACTTCGGCATCACGCTCGAGACGCCCGGCACACCGCCGAGCCATGTGGCGAGGTGGAGGCCAGGATTTCCCACCGTAGCGAGCGTGATGTGCGCTGCGCGCCACCTGTGGATTGCATCGAGAGCGAAGAACGTGAAGGAGAGGTTGACCTCTATTCCCTCTGATCGGGCGCCGTTGGCGAGGATGAGACCAGGATAGATGCCTTCCAGCGACCCCTTCGAGATCACGATGGAGACCTTGGTAATCGGTTCGTTCATGCCACTGCTGCTTAGGTGCAACCAACCGGTTTCGGGATGCCGGCGAGCCGTGCCGCCTCCTTCGCAGGCCCTTTCGGGAAGAGCTCGTGCACTACGCGAATTGGCACGCCCGAAGAGCGCGAGAGCGCCCTGACCGATGGCCCGGTGCCTTTGTGTTCGTACTCATTCCTCATGAAACGGATGAGCACCCACTGCGCAGGAGAGAGTTGGTCGATTCCCTCTTCCTTTGTCAAATATGTGGCCATCTCCTCGCGCCACTGTTCAGGCTCGACGAAGAATCCGTCGATGCTCAAAAGGACCTCGGTGCCTGCGATGATCTGCATGCGCATGTTGTCTACGTTCCTAGAGTGACCCGCTGTCGTAAACGTTTCGTGCCTTGCCTGAAAGTGGCATTGCCGAACCAATGTGAGGGATGTCCTTGCCTGGTAGTAGCGCGTGCCAATACAGTGCTTCGAAGGCGAGCTTCCCCAAATGATTGAGGCGAGACTCCTTGAGCAGTGGTAATCCGATCGGTCCGGGAAAATGACCGGGCACCGGCTCATGAGCGGTGTTGAAATCGATCAGTAGTGCCTTGTGGTGACCGGTCTCGATGAAGTAATTCGTATGGCCGTCGAATCGCGGGGGTAGGGGAGCGTCCTCGAGGAAGGCGGCGATGTTCTCCACGAGGACAGACGCCTCGAAATGGGCGACCGAGCCTGCCTTGGAGACTGGTAGGCCGGTCGCATCTCCGACTGCGAAGACGTTGGGGAAGGTTGCCGACTGGAGAGTTGCGGGGTCGGTGAGGACGTAGTCGAGTTCGTCTCCCACGCGTGGCGAGCGTTCGATGTAGCGCGCTCCGTTGTGGCGTGGAACCACGACGAGAAGTTCGTAGGGTACGACTCGGCCATCGTAGGACGTGATGGTGCGTGCATCGTGATCCACGCTGCCGGTGGTGAAGTTTGTGGTCAACTCGATCCCCCGTTCCTTGAACATGTTCCCAAGGAGCTCCGAGGAGACAGGCTTGGTGAAGGCACCATCAAGGGGAGTGACATAGTTGATCGATACGTCGTCTCGGAGGTGTTGGTCCGCGAAGTACGCGTCTGCGAGAAAGGTGAACTCAATTGGCGCGACCGGACATCGAATCGGCATGTCGATGGCGTTGATGACGATTTGACCTTTGGTGAACGCGGCGAGGGCTCGTTGCAAGGCGGTTGCGCTCGTGGGCTCGTAGAAGGTGAAAACCTCTCGGCCCCAACCTTGTCCCTGCAGTCCCTCGGTCTCCTCAGGTGCGAGACGTGATCCCGTGGCGATGACGAGCACGTCGTAGGGGATTGGGTCGTTGTGCGCGAGCGTGACGCGTTGGGTCATTGCATCCGCCGAAATGATCTGATCCTATACGAAGTGGACGCCTGGGTGGAGCTGTTCATCTCGAGCACGGGTGAGCCCTTTGACCGTCGCTTCTCCAAAGGGGACAAATAGGAGTCCTGGTTGGTAGAGGTGGTCGTTGTTGATGTCGACCACGGTCACGCGCATCTGGTTACGGTAGGGATATCGCGTGAGACGGTTTGCGACGATCGTTCCGCCGGTTCCGCCCCCAAGGATCACGATCTGGTGCTCCATCTGCCCACTATGACGGGATGCGCGGTCAGTGTGGTAGGGGCGGGAGGCCCTATTCGACGGACTCGCGGGACGTTACCGTCGCTACGCGCTCAAGGCTGTGTATGACCTCGTCGTCGAGTCCGACTCACTGCTCGTCGGCGCGGCACCGACGGGGGTTCGTCGCCCGTTAGTGGTGATCCTCGATCAGTTCGAGCTCGAGCGCGGCCTTTGGGCACGCACGCACGGCACGTCGAGCACTCGCGATCGCTTCACCTTCCAAGACCTCGTCGAGCGCCGCTGGATAGCCCCACTCATCGAGCGCGACCACGTCGGATGCGACGAGGGCACAGATGCCATGGCCATCGCATTTGAGCGGATTGATAGTGAGCCGCATCTGTTGAAAGCGATTGAGTTCACGTGGCACGCGGAACATCGAAGACCTCCTTGTCGGTACGCGCGGTGCATCGTCCGGAGCGATGAGCGGCGACTTCGTCTGCGAAGACCACGAGTGCAGAGCGCATGAACGCAACCGCCGCATCGGGGTGCGCGCAGGCTCCACGACCCTCGACCACTTCGAATCGTGACTCGATGTATCGGAGGATCCTCGGGCGAATGCGGCCCGTGGCGGCATCGTTCAGGATCGTCGCGAGTCCATCAAGCCCGTAGACACAGGGGCCGCACTGTCCGGCCGACTGATCTGCAAGGTAGCGCATGATACGGGTCGCTTCTGCGAGACCACACACACCGTGAGGTACGACACCTATGAGGCCACACCCAAGACTGGCACCATGATGGTGAAGGCTCTCTCGGGAATACTCCCAATCCCACGCATCCTTGCCGTTGACAAACACTCCCCCGTAGCCGCCGAGTAGGAGCGCTTGGGGCGGTTGGGAGAGATCGGCAGAGGCCTCGAGCAGTTCGCCGATGGTTGTCCTCTCGATGATCTCGACGACCCTCCCGGGATGGGGGACGGCGCCAGTGAGTGTGGAGAGAAAGGTGCCCGGAGAAAGCGAGGTGCCCCGATGACGGAAGCGGTTCGGTCCGAATCGCACGATCTGTGCGAGGTGGGCGAGCGTCTCGACGTTCTGGACGAGTGTGGGCCTGCCTCCGACCCCTGACCTGGAGTTGCGCTGGTTGAACAGCGGTTTGGCAGGTCCGCCATTGAGGAAGGAGACGATAGAGGTCGATTCTCCGGAGACGAAACCCTGCTCCGTCATCGAGAGTGTGATCGGGGGCTCATCGAGCCGACTCGCGCGACGCTCTTGGATCGCCCGCTGTAGGAGGGAGGAGAGTGCGTCTTCGTCGTGGATGTAGAGCGCGATCGCCTCCGCGCCGACTGCGCGGGCGGCCAGCACGGCTCCGTCGAGTACCAGGTGAGGCCGAAGCTGTAAAAGGGTACGGTCCTTCCGAGACGCTGGCTCGGACTCAGCTCCATTGGCAACTACGAAGGAGGCGGCGCGTTGTGCCGCTACTGAGGCGAGCTTTCGTGCGGTTGGGAACCCAGCACCTCCTCGTCCAAGCAGACCGGCCTCTCCAACGAGGGAGATGATGGCTTCCCCTCCGATTCCCCCGAGAGGCCCGACAAGGCGAAGGTGGTCGGCAAGGGATTCCGTGCGGTAGGGACGATGAAGTCGTACTCCAAGCAGCAGTGCTGGATCCAGCTGTGCGGGCTCCTCGGTGACCTGAAGACCGGAAGCGAATTCAGACATTGTTGATGACCGCCTTCGAGCGGGAACGCAGGACGGATGCCACGAACGCGATGACCGTGGTCGCGCCGAGGATGGCGTAGAGCGGCCGAAGTGTGGTGGCGTCGGTGCCGGCCGTGAGTCCATGCAACCAGGCGGCAAGGAACATAAGGAGTGCGAGCTTATGGATGTCGTACCAGCGTCGCCCAAACGCAATACCAGAGAGCGCCGCGCTTCCTCCGATCAGCACGCCAAGATAGAGCGCGATGGTACCGAGCGCAACGCCAAGCGTGCGGAAGCCAGAGAGCCCCGGTACGAAGGCGCCAAGCACTCCGACGCCTGCATAACGATCGAGGAGTAACGAGATGATGTGCATGGCGAGCAGTACGCCGCCTGACGCTGCGAGCGCCTGGTGCACCCTCAGGATCATTCCCGGTCGAGCGATATTGAGCCTCCTCATCCGCGG
This sequence comes from Acidimicrobiales bacterium, assembly GCA_049964275.1. Lineage (GTDB taxonomy): Bacteria > Actinomycetota > Acidimicrobiia > Acidimicrobiales > Acidimicrobiaceae > JAJYZP01. The sequence continues at coordinate 11,745 of JBMFXL010000001.1, forward strand.
TGAGCGATAGAGCATGCCGAGACAGACGAGCGCCCAGAGATCGATGAGCGAAGAGATGCCCAGTGCGCGACCGACCGCCCAGGGCAACATCTTCGACGCGACCGCCGGTGCAAGCACGAGTTCGAACGCGTATCCGAGCCCAATACACACCGCACCGACGGAGGCGATTACGCGAAACGGTGACGGTGGGGGCGTGCTGCTTCCAGCAGGCTCAGCGGGAGTGTATGCGCGCGGTGCGGCGCGCTTTCCTTGGCGCGCAGATTTCATGGTGCTGTCCATCGCACGTACTCCTCCATGGCTGGTGAAAACTGATAGCTACCACTCTCGAATACCCAGAATGCCGCGATCCCGTGGCGTTCGGACGCGTCGGCAATGTCTTGTTCGCCGCGCAAGAAGAGCACCTTGCTCCACACCTCTGCGATCGCTGGATCATCGTGGACGACCGTGGCGGAAGCGAGACCTTCACCCCCTGGCCGACCCGTAGAGGGATCGATGAGATGATGAATGGTCTGTCCGTTTGCCTGCCATCTGCGCACTCGTACCGATGAAGTCGCACATCCCCGATCCGAGAGCCCCAAGATCGCGACGTGGGTGTCTGGAGCGCTTGGATGCTCGATGCCGATGCGCCATTCCGCATCGTCGAGGGGCACGCCATGCACGTAGACGTCGCCTCCCGCCTCGAGAAGGAAACCACTCGAGAGGGGCTTCATCCTCTTGGCACACCAGCGAAGCGAAAGCCCCTTGCCGATCCCGCCGAGGTCGATTGGGAGCGGGCCGACGGAGACCTCTGGGGGATCGTCGCGAAATCGCGGTGTCCACCGACCGAGAGAAGGCCGAGATTGTTCGTCCGGCACATGCTCGAGATGAGGTCGGCGGTGGAGAAAGCTCTCCCCGTAACCGAGGCGGACGAGGTCTCCGAAGATCCGAGGATCGAATGCCCCCTCGGTCATCTCATACGCGACGAAGGCCTCTCGGAGCGCGTCCGCACAGAGGGAATGCACCCCGATGAAGTGCTCGCCCGCGGCATTTGCGCGCATAAGGTCGCTCGTCGGATCGAACCGAGTGCAGTGGGTCTCCACATCATGAAAGATCTGGCAGATGGCTTCCACCTGGGGCCCGAAGGTGGCGTCCCCCTCTGGACCGACCGCTGTGACCGTGATGTTTGACGCCATGGCCACCAGATGGTGGTGGTAGAGCGTGTGATTGGACCTGTCCGACACCGTGGTGAGCTCCGTCATGGTCAGCCTGCGGTTGCAGACGCCCCGGTGGTTGAGTGGGTCGCAGGTGGCGCAGAGATTGGTGGAATCGAAAACGTCGGGAGACCTCCTCCGCCTCCTGAACCCGAAGACGAGGTGGAGCCTGATGCCGTTGGGGACTCTGGGGAGAGTTGGGACAATCGCTGGACCGCGGCAATTTCTTCTTTGAGCGCGGCTTGGAGCTTGGCCAAGCTCTGCTCGGTCTGTCCAGCTGACTGAGCCTCGGCAGCGGTTTGACTCTGATAGAGCCGGAGTTCCTCCTGGGCCGATTGAAGCCGGATCTTCGGCGCGATCATGGCGAGCGCTCCGTAGCTCGATACACCTGCGAGAGCCACAGCAAGAGTAGGCGGTACCCACTTCGCCCCCGGGGTGCGAAGCCTACGCTTCTTGGCCGGACCGGGCGTTTGCCCTGGGTCTGCCTCGTCAAATCGTGGACGCGCGAAGGTGATCAACTAATTGTCTCCTCCGCCGTCAGATGAGGAACCCGATGCACCGGTCGTCGCATGCGTGGTCGTCGTTGCGGCGGCAGATCGCTCGGCGGAGAGTTGATTTGCTTCGTTCTGGAGTTGGCTCGCTTCGCTCTGGAGAGAATTGCGCTCCGATTGCAGCTGAGACTCCTGTTGCGCGAGGGACTGTGAGGAACTCGAGATCTTCGCGTTGACTTGGCTAACCGCTGCGCTGAGCTGCGTATTCGCTTGACTAATCTCCTTCGAGAGTGCGGCTTCTTGTTGGGAGAGTGCGCTGATGGTCTTGTCGACCTCGGAGAGTCGGCTCGACGCCCCTTGGGTCGACTGCAGTTTGAGGGTGGCTGCACTTGGTAGGGACTGCGGTACGTCCACGATCGCTACCGTCCCCCCTGCGACCACGCCGCCTGCAGTGACCAACTTCATGAGCCAGGTCAGCTTTGTAACCATGTCATACCTCCGACGCGTAACTTCCAATGTGCTGTCGGCACAAGCTTGTCGCCTCACTAGTCGTCCGCCCGGACGAATATGTAACAACGAGTTCCAGAATCTTTGAAATTTGTCGGAAAAGTGCGCCCTTTCCTTGAGAAAGGTGGGGCATGACTCGAGAGCTCCCTTCGGGAGGGCCGCTCCGTGAGATGCGCGAGTACTAGCCTCATCGTCGGGAGGTCATGGGTGGAAACGCTGCGGATCCTCGAGGCGCGCGCAATCGAAGAGATCGAGATCATGCGCATGATTTTCGACCAGGTATGGGGACTAGGGGGTGCGGACTCGGCGCCGTCGATGGTGATCCAGTCTCGTTACGGTGGAATGTGCCTCCTTGCCTACGACGGCGATCGGCCGATCGGCGCGAGCTATGGGTTCCTTGCGAAACTTGACGGTGAGGTCGTGTTGTGGTCGCACTCCACCGCCGCACTCGTGCAAGACCACGGAGTGGGTGGGGCGTTGAAGCTTCATCAGCGAGAGCTTGCCTCCCGGCGCGGGCTCGAGACGATCGCGTGGACCTTTGACCCTCTCGTGCCACGAAACGCGTACTTCAACCTGGTGAAACTCGGCGTCGAGGTGGTGGACTTCGTCGAGGATCTCTATGGTGCATTGCGTGCGCCCTCTGGGGAGGTCCACGCGTCCGATCGATTCGTGGTGCGCCAACGGGTGGATGGGGGTTCTCGTTCCTTGACGGTGTTCGATCGAGTTCCACCTGGGGCTCGTTCGTGGCCAGAGGGCGATGGGGCTCGTTCGTGGCCAGAGGGCGATGGGGACGATCGTGGCCTCACCTACTGTCGGATCGATGACTCGAGAGGTGACATCCGCGGGGCCGGTCCACGCCAGACCCTTCGTTACCTCATGTCGATGGGATGTCCGCTCGTCGGTATCGTGGTGCAAAGAGGCAAGGTGACCGGTTACGTCTTTGGTGAGGCGAGGGAGCTGACGTGAGGATCGATGCAGTCGAGGTGCTCGACGTGGCGATGAGGATGATCGAGCCCTTCGAGACGAGCTTCGGCGTCGAGCAGGATCGGCACTTCAGCGTGGTGAGGGTGATCTCCGATGGCGTCAGCGGGTACGGAGAGTGTGTGGCGATGGATGGTCCCTTCTACAACGAGGAGACCGTCGTATCCGCGAAGGACGTCATCGTCCGTTTTCTTGTTCCTCGAATCATTGGCAAGGAGTTTGCGCATCCCTCGGAGCTCGAGCCGGTGTTTCGTAGCGTCCGGGGGAACTTCATGGCCAAGTCTGCGGTCGAGACGGCGCTCTGGGACCTTCATGGTCGTCTGACGCAGCGGTCTCTCGCTGAGCTCCTTGGAGGAGTCAAGACGCACGTCGACGTCGGGATCTCGATCGGTCTTCAGCCCTCCATCGACCAGCTCCTCGTGAAGGTGGATGGTTATCTCACTCAAGGCTTTAAGCGCATCAAGATCAAGATCAAGCCGGGAAGTGATATTGACCTCGTACGGGCGATCCGTCACGCGTTCGGCGACGTCCCCTTGATGGTGGACGCCAATAGTGCGTACGGCCTCGAAGACGTCGAACTTCTTCGTTCGCTCGATGACTTCGGCCTCATGATGGTCGAACAGCCACTCGCTCATGACGACATCTACCACCATGCGCAGCTTGCTAGAAAGATCAATACGCCGATCTGCCTCGATGAAAGTATCACCTCCATCGACGACCTCGAACTTGCGCTTGCGCTCGGTGCATGCTCGGTTGTCAATCTCAAGGTGCCACGTGTCGGAGGGCTGTCGGCGTCGTTGGCGATCGAAGAGCGCTGTCGTGACGAGGGCATCGACCTGTGGTGCGGCGGTTCACTCGAGTCGGGGATCGGTCGACTCGTCAATCTCGCAGTGACCTCGTTGCCTGGGTTTACGCTTCCAGGCGATACGGCACCATCGGCACGCTACTTCCATCGCGATGTGCTCGTCGAGCCGGTGGAGTTTGCCGTCCCGGGTGAGATCGCGGTACCGAGCCGGCCCGGAATTGGCGTCGAGGTCGATCACGACGTCCTTGCTGGGTATACCCAGGGTCGACTCCGATTCGAAGCCTGATTTTGGTCAATCATCCAACTCTTCGTCGACGAATTAAGTAATATCGACAAGGACGTTCCGGAGGAAATGCACGTGTTCTTCGGATCGGGTAGAAATATTCACACCAAAATGGCTTATTCATGTGAAGTGCCTTACGACATGGGGGGAACCGTGGCGACAGAGGATGATGCATCACTCGTACAGTCAGACGAAGCGAGACTCCGAGAGCTTGGCTATCGACAGGAGCTTCAGCGCGTACTGACCCTCTTCGAGAACTTCTCGGTAGCGTTCTGCTACCTTTCGCCGGTGGTCGGCGTCTATTCGCTATTCACCTTGAGCTTTGGTACGGGGGGACCAAGGTATCTATGGCTCATCCCGATCGTGGTCATCGGCCAGCTTTTTGTCTCGTTGATCTTTGGCGAGCTCGGGAGTAGCTACCCCATCGCGGGTGCGCTCTTCCAGTGGGGGAAGCGACTCCTCGGCGACGGGTATGGATGGTGGGTCGGCTGGATCTACGGCTGGGCACTCATCATCACGGTGGCCTCGGTCGATACGGGCGTGCCAGGTTACTTCGTGGCGCTCATCAACAACATCTTTGGCACCCATTTGGCGGCCACGAGCCCCAACTCGATCCTGTTGATCTCTACCTTGTTCCTTATCGTTCAAACCCTCTTCAATGTGTTCGGTGTGAACTTCCTCGGCTCGATCTCACGAATTGGCACCTGGTTCGAGATCTTGGGCACTTTTGGGGTCGCGCTCGTACTCATCACCGTCGGACTCCACCACTCCTTCTCGTATCTCTTCACGACCCAGGGAACCCAGTTCGCGAAGACCTCTCCTCTCGGTGTCAACTTCGGCGGCAACTGGTGGGGTGGTGCCGCGCTGATCGCAATTCTCGGACCCGTCTACATCTTCTTCGGATTCGAGTCAGCAGGTGATGTTGCAGAGGAGGTCGTCGATGCACAGCGACGAGTTCCAAAGGCGATGTCCTCGGCGCTGATCGTTGGTGGTATCACCTCGATGGTGCTCGTAGGTGCCCTCGCACTCGCCGTGCCGAGCGGTCCGAAGGGGATTACCGAGACGATCTCGGGCGGCGTTCCGTTCCTGCTCTCCAACGCAGTGCATGCCAAGATCTTCGATGATCTCATCCTGTTCATCATCTGCTTCGCGTTCTTTAGTTGCGGACTGGCGGTCCAAGGCGCTGGTGCACGCCTGGCCTTCTCCTATGCACGGGATCGGGCGGTTCCTGGATCGCAGCTGATTCGACGAGTCTCGCCCCGCTTCAAGACCCCGGTAGGCGCAATCATCCTCGGAGCGGTGATTCCCTTCCTGTTCTCGCTACTCGTACACTTCACGCCATCGAAGCCCATTCACATCGGTTTCATCACCTATCCCGCGAATGTCAACGCACTCTCGGCGCTGGTCTCCTTTGGGACCTCGGGAATCTACATCTCCTTCCAGATGATCATCGTCGCATACCTCATTGCGCGAGCTCGTGGATGGAAGCCTGAAGGACCCTTCAACCTCGGAAAGTGGGGCGTACCGATTGCTATCCTCGGGCTCATCTACGGCATAGCGATGATCGTCAACATCGTCGCCCCGACGGGTCTTGGGTCACCTCGTGGGGCGCTGTTCAACTACGACTGGCTGACACTGCTCGTCGTCGCCCTGATTCTGGTTGTCGGTGCGATCTACTACTTCATCGGTCGACCCGCTGATCGCATTGCGGAGGCGGACAAGGAGCGAGCCGCGCTCGATTCCTGATGCTCGAATCTCGCTCTTCGGATCGCTAGCCTGGGGGTGGATCCGACCGAAGAGCGAGGTGAGACGTGGAGGTCTATCCCTCATCCGATGCCACCGTGGGTGGCGTATCGGTGCGAAGGGCGCTTCCCCGGCCTAAGCGACGAACAATAGGTCGGTGGTGTTTCGTCGATCATCTGGGACCAGCCGATGTTTCTGAGGACGGCGGGATGTCCGTAGGGCCCCACCCACATTCGGGAATTCACACCGTCACCTGGCTGATCGAAGGTGAGCTCCATCATCGCGATAGCTTGGCGAGTTTACAGCGCATCCGTCCGGGAGAAGTGAACCTGATGTCGGCCGGATATGGCATTGCTCACGCAGAAGAGCGAGTCAAGGGTTGGGATGGCACGCTTCACGGGGTTCAGTTGTGGCTTGCTCAGACCGAAGACGAACGTCACGGTCCGTCACGGTTCATGCACCTCGGTGAAGTACCGCGTTGGCAGAACGCAGGAGTCGTAGCTCGGGAGATCCTCGGACCGGAGGCGTTCCCCGCCCGAGCCGATCTTGCAGACGTCGTCGCGCTCGACGTTGAACTTGTTTCAGATCAACCACAAGAGCTTCCTCTTGTCGAGAACTTCGAGCACGGGTTCATTGTGCTGCGAGGTGAGATCTCTCTCGAGGGAACGCAGCTCGTTCCTGGCGTGCTTGGCTACCTTCCTCCGAATCGGAACTCGCTGCACCTTCGCGGGCCGAAGGGTTCACGGGCCCTTCTCATCGGTGGCATACCGTTCGCGGAGAAGCCGCTCATGTGGTGGAACTTCGTCGGAAGAACCCGTGGCGAGCTGCTTGAGATGGTCAAGCAGTGGAACGATGGGCCTGGGACTCGATATGGTTCCACAGGTTCGAGCCTTCCTCGGATTCTCTCTCCGGTCCCACCTTGGCGACCGGAATCATCTGACGACTAGTAGCCGGGTGGAAGCGACGACAAGATAGGTGATGCGGTGATGTCCCCGCACTGGAGGTTCTGGACCGTACCTCCGTATGGGCTGATCTGAAGCGGCGTGGTCAGGTAGTGATAGTCGTTGGGCGGCGTCACTTCGATGCTCGTCGAGGTCGGACAGGTGTCGCTTCCGTAGCCGGTTTGTGACGCGTAGCCGATGATGAAATACGCCTGTTGGCCACTTGCGAGTGTGATGGAATTGACCGGTTCCTGGGGCACCGACACCGAGCTTCCCCACGTCACATGGGTGGTGATCGAGGCTCCGTTTTGGTCGAGCATTTGGAGACCCGGATAACCCTTCAGTACACAGGTAGTCGGTGCGGTATTCGTGAGCGTGAAAGAGATCGCGACCGAGCCCGCCGAAGCTGAGGTCTGCGCGCGAGCGATGGTCAGCTGCTCACTAATGCAACGTCCACCGTTGACGGTGGTGGAGGTCGCTGCCGTGGTGACGGTGGTGGAGGTCGCTGCCGTGGTGGAGGTGGTGGAGGTCGCTGCCGTGGTGG
>JBMFXL010000001.1:19329-22478 GCA_049964275.1 Acidimicrobiales bacterium
ACGGTGGTGGAGGTCGCTGCCGTGGTGGAGGTGGTGGAGGTCGCTGCCGTGGTGGTCGTGCTTGCCTTGTGGTGTGAGGGATGGGTGGTACTCGTGGTGTTGGATGACGCAGCAGTGCCACATGCTCCTAGGACGAGTGCGAGCACACCGACGAGAAAGGGCTCCCCACGCAATCGCATACCTAATCCTCCTTGTGGTCTCTTTGGAACCTAGCCGGATCCCTCAGAGGCCAGTCCGATGTTCCCAGTGATTCATACGCGAGGGGGATCAGGGTCGTAGGGATAGATAAGCGTGTGGGATTGGCCGACCGGGTCGTATCAAGAATGCGCCAGAAAGGTCGATAGTCATTCATGCATTTGGTCGCTTCCAAGGGGAAGCTGCTCTGGACACGCGTGAATAAGTTGATCTCCATCGTCCTGGTCGTTGGGATTGCGGCCGGAATGACGATCAGCGTGGTGGCACTGTTCCAAGATGCCTCCGACGTGCAGCATTGGACCATTGAAGCGACCAGGGCACAGGCTCAACTCAATTTCGAGTCTGCGATGTTGTGGAGGGAGGCAACCTCCCCGAAAAAGGGGGTCCTCGCCTCGGCGAACGCTCTCATCGAGCAGACCCAGCTACAGGTCGGTCTCTTCGCGCGCCAGCCTTCGCAGCACAACCTCGCACAGGACATGAACAAAGTGCTTCGATGTGATCGTCTTGCACTTACGGCGTTCGGCCGAGGAGACCGAGCGACCGCGATACGAATCTTGGATTTCGAGGAGTCGAGCGAACTGAGCATGGTCAACCGCGCCGTCGCGGCAACCTCTGCGTCCCAGGATGCCGCAGCGAGAAGCACCACGATGATCGCGGATCTCGAGGTGCTGTCGATGATGGCGTTTGCGGCATTGATGACCGTGTTGCTCTTCCGTAAGTTCAGCTTCACCAAGCTGAACTCCGAGCTTCGTGCCGCGCAGGAGCGCGCAAGTGCGCAGGCCCGATTCCGCTCGGTAGTCGTGAACTCCTCCGACGTGTTGGTCGTGCTCGACCACAATTTCGACATCCTCTACTTCACGCCCTCGTTCGAGCGGACCCTCGGGCATACCTTGGGCACTCTTCGAGGAACCTCCTTCGTGTCTCTCCTCGCCGAGGAGGATCGATTCATGGTGGCATCAGACTTGGAGTCACTCAGACCCGGTGCCTCGCCTGCAATTACGAGTAGGTGGCGTCACCTCGATGGTACGTATCGTTCGATGGAGAGCTCTGTCGCAAATCTCCTCGAAGATCCCAACGTACAGGCGATCGTGATCAACGCTCGAGACGTGTCTGAACGTCTGGTGCTCGAAGAGCAACTCATGCGTTCGGCATTTCATGACGCGCTGACCGGACTTCCAAACCGAGCGTTGCTCTATGAGCGGCTTGGAAGTGCGCTGCGTCGAGCCAAACCTGGACGGTACGTAGGGCTAATCTATCTCGATCTCGACGAGTTCAAGTCTGTGAACGACACTCATGGGCACGCTGGTGGGGATGAGCTGCTAAGAGGAGTGGCCGACCGACTCGTTGCATCGGTCGGTGTGGAGACGACGGTAGCTCGGCTTGCCGGTGACGAGTTCGCCATTGTCTACGAAAATATTGCTGACCCAGCCATGCTGGAGGTGCAGTGCGAACTCCTCGTCGCGGCACTTCACACTCCATTCCACCTTTCCTTTGGAGAGCAGGCCGTGCATGCGTCGATGGGTGCGGTTCTCTCGAGTGAGGAAGAGATCGCTGAGGACGAGCTCCTCCGTCGTGCCGATGTCGCGATGTATGGCGCGAAGAGGGATGCTCGTCGTCACTACGCCTTGTTTGATCCCGAGATGGAAGCGGCGCTCTTGGAGCGAATTGCGATCAAAGCCGATCTCAAGGTCGCGATCGATAACGACGGACTCACGGTCTACTACCAGCCGGTCGTCGATCTGGGCTCAGGGGAGGTCGTAGGGGTCGAGGCACTCGTTCGGTGGATCCACCCAGAGCGCGGGATGCTTCCGCCGGTGGTCTTCGTGCCGATCGCGGAGGAGAGCGACCTCATCTTCGAGCTTGGGCACCAAGTACTCCGAAAGGCCTGTCTGCAGATGGCAGAGTGGAACCGACAGCGTCCTCATGCGCCGTTGACCCTGAACGTGAATCTTTCGGTTCGCGAGTTTGAGCAAGATGACCTGGTTGAGAGGGTCGCGGAGGTGCTCACCGAAAGCGGTATCGATCCCGCCGTGTTGACCCTGGAGCTGACGGAGACCATCTTGATGACCCATCCGGAGCGATTAGTTGCAGCCCTCGAAGGACTCCGAAGCCTCGGACTACGAATTGCCATCGATGATTTCGGAACGGGTTACTCCTCGCTGAGTTATCTCGAGAACCTTCCGGTCGACTCGCTCAAGATCGATAAGTCCTTCACCGACCATCTGCTCTCCGATGAACCCCCGGTCACCCTCCGTACCATCATGCAGCTCGGTAGAGACCTCCGACTCAAGATCGTCGCCGAGGGCATCGAGGAGGCCCGTCAGGCGGATACGTTGGTCGAGCTCGGTTGCACCTATGGACAGGGTTTCCACTTCGCGAAGCCATTGGCTGCGCACGAACTCGCACCTCGTATCCTCCGAGGAGCTGGTGGGGGAGAGCCAACGAAACGGTTCAGAGCGCCGGCGGGGGAGGCCGTGACCGAGGGTGATCGTCCGTGATGACGACGTATCGCTCGTGGGGTCCTGCGATGCGTTTCGGCCGAGTGGATAGCCTGCTGTACGTGGCGCTCGGCCTGGTCGGATTTGCACTTGCGTGGCTGCCACAGGTTCCGCTCCTTGACGAGGGTCCCCTTGGCGTGGTGGTGGTCAATCCGTGGCACTCGGCCTTTCACGTGGTGCTTGGGATCGGTTGGTTCCTGGCGGCTCGTACCGCAGCATCGTCCAAGGTCGCGTCGCTTGCGGTCGGGTTCGTGACCGGTATGGTGGCGATCCTCGGGTACTGCAACCTCCTTGGAAGCGTCGGAGTTGGCGGAATCGCATCTCCCGACAACTTCATCCATCTCTGCACGTCGATCCTCGCGTTCTACTACGGAACCGCAGGCGCCGAGAGTACCAAGGCGTCCCAGCTCGCAGAGCACAGCGAGCAAGTGGTCGCCTTTCCCTGGGACTTCGACG
>JBMFXL010000002.1:0-17912 GCA_049964275.1 Acidimicrobiales bacterium
CCACCATCACACGCACATCGACGGTACCTACTGCCTCCAATGGGGCGATCACCTCAATTTCCGGAGCGACCCCTGGAGACGCCGACAGTCGATAGATCGGCACCGCCACATTCCCAAAGAGCACGCCTGTCGCCTCGGAGAAATTCGAACCAGATATCCATATCGCAAGTGGCGTCGCCCCGGGTTGACCGAGTGCGGTCTCGCCGTGCAGATTAAGTCCCGATATTTCTGGTACCGACGTAGTGGTTACGCCGCCTGACCCAGACACTCCCGCGGTGGTCGACGATACGCTCCCCACCGTGGTAGGCGGGGCAGCAGGTGTGGTCGTAGTAGGAGGAACCGTCGTAGACGAGGGCAAGGCAACAACGAAAGTCGTCGTCGACTCGGCCGGGTCACTGGTCGGAGACACCTTGTCAACCGACTTCGACGCAAGCGGTTTAGTCGATGTCAGCGACGAACTACGTTGACCGACTGACGCGAGCACGATGGTGGCTACCAGCACGGCAGCGGCGATCGAGGCCCCACCGGCTATCACTACTGACCTACGAGTTCTCGCCACTACACCGAACCTTCCGTAACGCGTACTCGCCTACGAGTTACTTATTGTGGCACAGAATCACTCTCTGTGGCAATAGGTGCTCAAGTCCTTGGCGGTTCCTGCCGATACTACGGCTCCCATACCTCCTCAGAGACATAAGGACGCTGACGTACTGGCGCAGCCTGTCGTCGCCAAATAAGCACCTTGCGGCGGAAGTAACAGACCTCTACCCCATCCTGATTCAAACCCTTGGTTTCTACGGTGACGACACCACGGTCAGGCTTTGAGTTCGAAGGGCGAACTTCAAGCACGCGTGTCTCCGCATAGATCGTGTCACCATGGAAGACCGGATTGCGATGTATCAATGACTCGATCTCCAGGTTTGCAATGGCTGAACCCGAGACGTCTGGGACGCTCATCCCGAGGACCAGCGAGTACACCAGGTTCCCGACTACCACGTTCCTTCCCTGGGGAGTCTCATGCTCGGCAAAGTAGGCATTCGTATGGAGAGGATGATGATTCATGGTGATCATGCAGAAGAGATGATCGTCATATTCAGTGATTGTCTTTCCTGGCCAATGCTGGTAGACATCGCCAGGCGAAAAATCCTCAAGAAATCGACCGAACGGTCGATCAAAGGTCGTCATCGCCTACTCCACCACTTGGCTCGGATCGACGGCTTCACGTGTCGTGAACGCCGCTGTCCATTCCTCTCGGGAATCGCCATCAACGGTAAGTCTCCACGAGTAGCGACCACCAGGTGGCAGCGGGAGCGGGCCAAGATTCACCGCTAGATTGACTGGAATCTCCGAACCTGCAGGCACGCCGATTGGATCGCCGACCTGAAAGTCCCCGCGAACCTCGACGGCTTGTGGACCGTCAGGGGTCTCAAAGAAGACCGGATTGCCATCCTCGTCCTGAAGGAAAAGCTCCCAGTGGTGAGATTCCGCCGTTTCTCCCCACGCCACATCGAGCTTGAGCGCGATGGCCATCGGGGAAATACCAGGTCCAGTCACGGACCATCCCCCGCCGAGAATGAAAAGTTTTCCCTCCGCAACCATGGCGGAGTCACATAACAAGATGGATGCTTTCACGGACTACCAAGCTAGCGTGACGTCGTGAACCGAGCAGACCTTTTCGACCTAAGGGACGATCTTTACCGCCGACCTCTTCAGACTGCGCTCACTCGAGTGGAGGTCCAAGAAGGTTGGAAAATCGTCGACGTGGGCGCGGGAAATGGTGACGTCTCGGTCGCCCTCGCACAGCTCGTAGGTGAGAGCGGACGAATCTACTCCGTCGACATCGATCCGCGGCGCCGAAATGAGGTCGCGTCGCGTGCCGCCATGCATGCACAGGTCATCGCGCTTACCCAGGCGGTGGAGGATCTTGCCCTTCCTGAACTCGTTGACCTGGCGTTCTGTCGCTTCCTCCTCCTGGGTGTTCATGATCCGTCGCGAGCAATTCTGAAGATGGTGAATCAAGTGCGCCCAGGTGGCTGGGTCGTAATCCAAGAGCCAGTCACCTCCGCGGGACGAATTGACGACGAGGCGTTGCGCTCGGATTCGCCGATGATCGAACATCCCGATGTCGGAATGAGAGTGCCCAAGCTGCTCGACGGTATGGGGGTACCGGTGGTGGATTCTTGGGCAGAGGCCCCCGTGGGACTTGGCGGCTCCGCGGTAGGCGACTACCTAGAGGAGCTGACCGGGTGCGAAGTCGACGCCGAGGTGGTCATGCTGCCTCCGCTCGTCACGGTCGTCGCTCGCATTCCAGCCTCCTAGCGTCACGCCGGCTCGAGCTCGACTCTTTATTAGCACAAGGATTTGGTAGAATCCCCAGCTATGTCGATTCACGATTTGAAGGCTGCAGAGGATCTCGTCGGCGAGCTGGATAAGACCGTTCGGACCGCGATTGACCACTTCCGAACCTCCCGAGACCTCGAACACGACCAGCTCCTCGCCTATGAGATCGCACATCTTGCTGCAGCCGTCGAGGCTGCGCGCGCGAGCCTCGATTACGCGCGCAAGGGTGAAGTCGAAGCGAGGATCGGATTTGCATTCATCGCTGACGCCGCCAGGGAGATGGCCTCCAAATTGGCGTTCCGAACCAATGACTACGGGACGAACATACACCTCGACGAAGAGCTCACTCGCTTTGTGACTACGTACGCGGATCCGACCCATCTCGCATCGATCGCCGAAACCGCTGGACCACGTCATCTTGGCGATGAGTTCGAACTCGTTGCGGAGACCTTCGGCCGATTCGCCTCCGATGTCATTGCACCACAGGCAGATCACGTCCATCGCACGAATGCAGACGTACCAGAGGAAATCATCACCGGTCTCGCAGAGATGGGCGCGTTCGGACTTTCGATTCCCGAGTCCTACGGTGGATTCGCCGAGGGGGCAGGCAATGACTACGCAGCAATGGTGGTCGCCACCGAAGAGCTATCGCGAGCGTCTCTCGGCATTGGAGGCTCCTTGATCACCCGGCCAGAGATCTTGGCTCGAGCGTTGCTCAGAGGAGGGACTGACGCACAAAAGGAGAAGTGGCTCCCAAAGCTCGCCTCGGGCGAGATCATGAATGCCGTCGCAGTCACCGAACCCGATTACGGATCGGACGTGGCGTCCCTTACCACCAACGCAGTTCGCGTCGATGGGGGTTGGCTCCTCAATGGGGTCAAAACATGGTGCACGTTCGCTGGACGTGCTGATGTACTCATGCTCCTGGCTCGCACCGATCCCGACCGAAGCAAGGCTCACCGAGGACTTTCTTTGTTCATCGTCGAGAAGCCGCGACAGCCCGGCCATGCGTTCACACTTCATCAAGCTCCCTCACCGCTTCAGCCTTCCGGCGGACGGATCGAAGCCCGGGCCATCGATACTCTTGGCTATCGGGGGATGCACTCCTTCGAAGTGGCCATCGAGAACTGGCTCGTTCCCGACGAGTCGCTCGTCGGGGGAGAGGCCGGACTCGGCAAGGGTTTCTACTTCCAAATGGAGGGGTTCGAAAACGGTCGCATTCAGACCGCAGCTCGTGCGGTCGGGGTCATGCAAGCGGCGTACGAACAGGGACTCGCGTATGCGCAAGGCAGGAAGGTCTTCGGCAAGCCGGTGCTCGAGTACCAGCTCACAAAGGTCAAACTCGGCAAGATGGTTGCGATCATTCAGGCGGCACGCCAGTTCTCCTATCATGTCGCCGATCTCATGGGCAAGGGAGAAGGGGCGCTCGAGGCGTCGATGGTCAAGGCATATGTCTGCCGAGCAGCTGAATGGGTCACGCGCGAAGCGATGCAAATTCACGGAGGGATGGGATATGCCGAGGAGTACTCCGTGAGTCGTCTCTTCGTAGATGCTCGCGTCCTCTCCATTTTCGAGGGTGCCGATGAAACCCTCGCGCTCAAGGTGATTGCGAAACGACTACTTGAACGATCCTGAAATCCCGCCGTGCCCACTAAGGACATTCGGTAAAGTTTCGTGGGGTACTCGACCGATTGACTAAGGTAACACCCTGATCACGACCGGAGAAAGGCGGGACATCGTTCTATGAGGCGAGCTCTCGCGAACCTGATTCTCTCCCTAGGGCTCCTCTTGGGCTGGGGTGCGACACTCGTGCACCTCTCACAATTGTCAATTCTCAAGCCTGGACGCTTGGCGCAAGCATCGACCCAGTTACTCGATAACGCGTCGGTGCGCTCGGCGCTCGCTGATTCTCTACAGAACTCGCTCACACCCCTGATCGGGAGCACGCTCAGCATTCCTGCCAATACCTTCCAAACGATCATCGACGATGCCGTTGCCAATCCAAGCGTCCAAACGCAGTTCAGCAATGCGATGAACGAAGTGCAGCTCCATGTGCTTGGACAATCGTCGGGCCCGATCGTGCTCGGTGGTACCGCATTCTCTCAAGTGGTGGCCGCCGGTATCTCCCGGTATTCAAGCCAGGCCGCGGCAGCTATCGCACAACAGGGACTCTCGATCTCCATACCGGGATCCGCACTTCCTAACCTCGGTTGGTTCGCGCGAAACGCGAACCACATCGAGAGCTTGCTGATTTCAGCAGCCCTCGTCGCCATCCTTCTTGCGCTGATCATTCATCCCAACCGTGGTGCGGTCATACGACGAGTTGGCTTCTGGCTCATCGGTATGTCGCTCGTCAATGCACTCCTCTTCTGGTTCATACCGACGTATCTGCTTCCTCAGATCGCCGTGAGTTGGGCTCAGATCCTTGCGGTCATCCTCAAGGCGGTGAGTGGGCCGGCGACCACGTTCTTCGTCGAAATGTTAGGCGTGGGCGCCCTCATCGTTGGGGCAGGAGAGTTCGTGAAGCGTATCTCATAGGGGAAGTGCACGCAGAGCCGTGGTTGATCTTCTTCGCGCTTCCTAGCCCTCTTCATGACGGGAACGAATACGTCCCGCACGCTCGCCACGCATGACGAACTTCTCCGCCATTTTGCGACTGGCTTCATCAATCATCTCATCCCCGAACATGACCGCACCCATCCCCTGGTCTTCGGTTGCGGTATGGTAGGCGTCAAGTATGTCCCACGCACGATCGAACTGCTCTTGAGTCGGCGAGAAGACCTCGTTGATGATCGTGACCTGATCGGGATGAAGCGCCCACTTTCCGTCGTAACCAAGGGTGGCGGTTCGGTAGCAATAGTCACGCAACGCCTCAGGATCGCGCACCTTGAGAAAAGGACCGTCAATGACCTGAAGTCCGTTCGCCCTGCCCGCCATGAGAATCTTCGAGAACACGTAGTGGAAGTGATCTCCTGGATATTCGGGAATCTGCACTCCTCCGGTGAGCACGGGCATCTCCATGGACGCAGCAAAGTCCGCAGGCCCGAAAATGATGGTCTCAAGCCGAGGGGAGGCAGCACAAATCTCCTCCACATTGATCAGACCGCGAGTCGTTTCGATCTGAGCCTCGATCCCGATATGACCCACCGGGAGTCCGGCATTGCGTTCGACCTGGGTCAACAAAAGATCCAGCGCGACGACCTCCGCGGCAGATTGAACCTTGGGAAGCATCACTTCATCAAGTCGCTCACCCGCGTTGGAGACCACGGTGATCACGTCTCCGTAGGTCCACTTCGTATCCCATGCGTTGATTCGAACGCAGAGCACACGCTCGTCCCACTCTTGGTCGCGAATGGCATTGACGACCGTATCTCGTGCACCCACCTTCTCAGAGGGGGCCACTGAGTCTTCGAGATCAAGGAAGGACATATCAGCAGGAATGGTGGTCGCCTTCGACAGAAAGCGCTCCGACGAACCTGGCACCGAGAGGCAGGACCGGCGGGGAAGATTACGTGAACGTTCGGACATGTCCAGAAATGCTACACCGTCCAAGAAGCGAACAATATGCGACCTCCACTGCGTCAGCAGGAGAAGGAGTTCAGTAGACCCCGCCCAGCTTGTGGTGATCCCAAGATGTCGAATGCTCGATGGTGAGGTGCACTCCGATCCGTTTAGGTGCGGTTCGAAGGAACACTTCTTGCTCTTGCTGTGCTGCCCCGGGCATGTACTTCGCAAGCAAGCCCGTGCCAATGGCAATGACTTCCTCGGGAGTCTCAACCAGTCTTGCTCGGCACTGGAGCTGCACTCCTCGAAGCGTCTCGTAGGTCTCACCGTCCTCAACGAGCACCGTCAAACGCGGGTCGCGTCGAAGATTGATGGCTTTCTGCGATTTACCGAAGGTCCAAAACACGAGATCATCACCGAGGGAGCAGTACCACATCGCGACCAAGTGCGGCCACCCGTTGGGACCAATCGTCGCGACGTTCATCGTCTTCTGACCATCGAGAAACGAGTACATCTCCTCTTCGGACATGGTGATCGTCGAACGTCGATTCGGCACGTCTCCTGCCCCCTATCGCCCCAACCGCGGAGGGAAGGGGTCCGCGAGTGTCAACGGTACACCGGATTCCTCGAGCAGCTTGTCGAGAGGCTGATCCGGCGCATCCCTCAGATCGCTACCTATGGACGAGACGACGATTCCGCTATCATCATGCAACTCTGCCGCGATACGGTCGATGACGAACTCCGGCACGAGACGAGCTTCACAGCTCTCAAGCGTCAAGTCAGTCGAGTACTCCCCCCACGGATCCCTAAGGACCATACGGCTGGGACTCCAGGCAGATACCAGTCCGCGCTCTCCCCACCGTCGATCGATCCCCACCGGGAGTTCGTGCAGCACACAGTCATCACGATGAGAAGACCACCACAGATAGGTAGAGGTGACGCTCTCGCCGAGTTCGGCGCCGTTCAAGACCCTCCCCGCGACATTCCATAGTTCACCCACCTCCACGTGATGTTCGAGAAGTCTTCGGAGCGCGACGAATAGCATCTGTTCATGCCCCGCAAGCTCCCAGAGGAGCTGAATGGTGGCATCGGTGAGCTCTGCGGTTCGATCCCAGGAATAATCCGCAAGGCGTCGAAAGCCTTCGAGTGCGCTCATTGCCGCACGCTCAACGAACAACACCGCCGCGTGTCATCGCCATCACGTCCAGAGCTTTCGATGCTTCATCCTCGCTGAGGAGACCTTCCTCAACCACCAGGGATTTGAGATCTCGTCCCTCTTTGATCGAGCGCTTGATAATCCTTGCCGCCGCTTCGTAGCCGATATATGGGTTCAGCGAGGTTCCCACGGATGGAGACGAAAGTGCGTACTGCTCACATCTCTCGACGTTAGCGACGATGTTGTCGATGCACTTCTCCGCAAAAGCGCGCGACACGTTCGATAGCAGCGTCACCGAATCAAGTACGTTCACCGCCATGACCGGCAGCATGACATTGAGCTCGAGAGTTCCTGCACTCCCTGCAAACGCCACCGTCGAATCGTTTCCAATCACCTGTGCAGCAACTTGGCAGACCGCCTCAGGCACCACAGGATTCACTTTTCCGGGCATGATCGACGAGCCGGGCTGGAGATCTGGAAGAGCGATCTCACCCAATCCACACATCGGACCGGACGACATCAGACGAAGGTCGTTGGCAATCTTGAACAGTGAGACCGCGATCGTGCGAAGCGCACCCGACGCCTCCACGATTCCGTCCCTCGCACCTTGTGCCTCGAAATGATTTCGCGCCTCACGGAGTGGGAGGTGAAGTCGACCAGCCAGCTTGTCGATCACCGATGACGCAAACCCTGGAGGTGCATTGAGTCCGGTACCCACGGCGGTCCCTCCGAGGGGGAGTTCACCTACCCGAGGGAGTACAGCGTTGAGCCGCTCGATCCCGTACGTGATCGCTGCTGCATAACCCGAGAACTCCTGACCAAGCGTTACTGGGGTCGCATCCATCAAGTGCGTTCGTCCCGACTTGACCACCGTTGAGAACTCGCTTGCTTTGCGTCCAAGGGAGGACGCCAGTATCCCAAGGCTCGGTATCAAGGTGTGGACGATCTCGAAGGTAAGCGCAAGATGCATTGCGGAGGGAAACACGTCATTTGACGACTGCGAAGCGTTCGGGACATCGTTGGGCGAAAGACGGCGCCCAAGTTCATCACTCGCGAGATTCGCAAGCACCTCGTTGACATTCATATTCGTCGAGGTGCCCGAACCAGTTTGAAAGACATCGACTGGGAAGTGTCCGTCGAACTCTCCGTTGGCTACCCGATCAGCCGCGTGACGAAGCGCCGTGGCCTCTGCTTCGTTGATAACTCCGAGTGAGGCGTTCACCTCGGCCGCGGCACCTTTGATTAGGGCGAGCGCGCGAATCATGGATCGAGGCATACGGTGAGGCGAAATCGGGAAGTTCTCCACCGCGCGTTGCGTCTGCGCGCCCCATTTCGCCGACTCGGGGACAAGTACCTCACCCATGGAGTCGTGTTCTACGCGCATCGCTTCAGATTGAGATTCAGGGCTCATGGGCTAAAACTAGCCCTCCCAGGCCCGGGAAGCCAACCTTAGCGACACTGTGGAGCGCTGAGGATCCGAGTCACCTCGACAATTCCCTCGAAGATGATATTTTTCGCTACAAACCAGACGAATATGAGCCGAAAACCACTGATATTGCCATGCCGTGTGCTAGGTTTATCGCTCATTGTGAACTTGACGCAGGACCTCTCGGCGCGAAAGTTGGACCACAAGTGACACGCAAGAGTAAAGCTCTCAAGATTGCCATTCTCGCTAGCTCAGCAGGCATCGTTCCCCTCGTGCCGACTGGTATTGCACACGCTGACCAACTGTCATCGGCGAAGGCACAAGCCGCAGCGATCTCCTCGAAGATCACTTCGCTGAACAACCAGATCGCTCAACTCTCCGAACAGTATGACCAAGCTCAGACGCAACTCTCGACGATTCAGTCCCAGGTCGCGAACACCAAGGGTCTCATCAGCCGGGACCGAGCCCATATCTCCTCTATTCGGAAGAAGATGGCAAAGGAGGCGATTACCGCCTTCACTCAGGCCGGAACCAGTTCGAGCGTCATCAGCTTGCTCCAGGGGAGTGCCACGGACGTATCGGTCTCCCAGGAGTACATGAACTCGGTCTCCACTTCCCAGCAAGATCTCGTTCTCAGCCTCCAAAATGCGCAGATGCAGCTGCAGACCGCTGAATCACGTCTCAATGTCGAACAGTCTCAGGCGTCAACGACCCTCTCGCAACTGGGTCAACTCCGATCCCAGGCTCAAGCGAACGTCACTTATGAACAGAACGCCTTGAATAGTCAGAACACCCAGATTGCCAACCTGGTCCGACAGGCTCAACAGGCAGCACTCCAAGCTCAGCAGGCGCGTGCTGCACAAGCAGCTGTGCAAGCCGCTTCGCGGCCGGCACCTCCGCCCGTTCCGGCACCTCCGCCAATGACGGGCTCGGTGATCTCAACCGTCCTCGCGACCGCCTACGCCCAACTTGGTAAGCCATACCAGTTCGGAGCGGCAGGTCCAAACGCCTTCGATTGTTCTGGCCTCGTCATGTATTCCTACGCCTCGGCAGGAATTTCCCTCACCCACAATGCCGCAGCGCAGTATGACGAAACGAGTCGAATCAGTCAGTCACAACTTCAGCCTGGAGATCTCGTCTTCTACGCGCCAGGCGGGAATGGGATTGATCACGACGCGATCTACGTCGGCGGTGGTCGTGTGCTAGAGGCCGACACGTATGGAATCCCAGTTGAGATCGACTCGATGTACTTTGTGGGAAATCCTGTCGGCTACGGCCGAGTCCAGTAGCCATCCCAATGCGAGCGGTCGTAATCCGTGACGGCCAAGTCACCATTGACGAAGTTCCGCGTCCCACTCCCGAGGGATCCCAGGTGCTCGTCCGGGTTCACTCGGCAGGTCTCAACGGAGCGGACCTCCTACAGGTCCGTGGTGGATACCCTCCGCCCCAAGGCTACCGAGCAGACATCCCTGGGCTTGAACTCGCGGGCACCGTCGAGGCCGTCGGTCCTCTAGCTCGCAGATTCTCGATCGGTGATCGCGTAATGGGCATCACGGGCGGAGAGGCCCAGGCAGAGTATGCAGTAGTCGAGGACTCTTCGCTGGTACAAATACCAGATAACGTTCCCCTTGATACCGCGGGGGGTTTTCCCGAAACGTTCTTCACCGCGTACGACGCACTCTTTCGTCAAGCGAAGCTCGCACTCGGAGAACACCTCTGTGTGCACGGCGGAGCAGGAGGTGTCGGAATTTCGGCAATCCAACTTGGCGTTGCAGCCGGAGCTCGCGTGACCGCTACTGTCCGGCGGCCCGATCTCCGCGAGTCGGTCACACGATTTGGAGCGTCTGCTATCTCGCCAGAGGACTTTACGTCCTGGGCGCCCTTTGACGTCATATTGGAGCTCGTTGGCGCCCCGAATCTCGAAGCGAACCTCAAGTCACTCGCTGTCGGTGGTCGGATCACGGTTATCGGCATAGGTGCGGGTGCCAGTGCACCAATTGATTTGAGGTTACTCATGGCCAAGCGAGGGGCCATTTATGCGTCCACGCTCAGGGCACGCAGCACGAGCGAAAAAGGAGAGCTCGCACGTGAGATAGATCGGCACGTGATACCACTCCTACGCGCGGAAAGGCTCTCCGTAACCGTCCACGAACGTTACCAACTCGAGGACGCCGCGGCCGCTTATGAAAGCTTCGCCGCGGGTGGCAAGCTCGGAAAGATTCTCCTGATTCCCTCGAGCGAGCGTTAGATGATCGACCAACCACCGTCGACGATGAGCGACTGACCGGTCATAAAGCTCGACGCGCTCGACAGCAGATAGACCAGCGCTCCATCGAGTTCGCTTAACATCCCTGCACGACCCATCGGAGTTCGCCGCGCGATCCACGAGGTCCCCGAGGGGCTATCAAACATCTCGGAGGTCATCTCTGAAGGGAACCAACCCGGGCAGATCGCGTTCACACGAATCCTCAACTTCGCCCACTGTGCGGCAAGCTCTCGAGTAAGATTGACCACTCCCCCCTTTGAAGCCGCGTAGCTCGCTTGAGGTATTTGCCCCGAGGCGAGATGTCCAAGCACCGAGGCCACGTTTACGATTGAAAGCTCACGACCGTCCTCGATCGCTGCGCGCGCGAACGATGTGCTCATGGAGAATACGGCGGTAAGGTTCACATCGAGCACACGACGAAAATCCTCGAGTCGCTCGTCGATCGCAGGCATCACGTGTGCGACCCCAGCGTTGTTTACGAGCCCGTCAGGCACGCCCTTTTCCAGCACTTTTTCGATCAACATACTCCTCGATGTGTCATCACTGACGTCGCCCACGAGATAATCAGCACGGCGGAGCGTCGATACGACGCTTCTCAATCGAGTCTCACGGCGAGCAATGAGCAGCGTTCGCGCACCAAGGCCATCGAGGACCTGTGCGAAACGCTCCCCGATGCCTGACGATGCGCCCGTAACGACGATCAACCTGTCCTCAAGGGAAAACAGTGCATCAAGGCTCCACGGAGGTCCCTCAACGGGGGGAATCGAAATTTCCATTGCGCCATTCTTGCCGCAAATA
This sequence comes from Acidimicrobiales bacterium, assembly GCA_049964275.1. Classification (GTDB taxonomy): domain Bacteria; phylum Actinomycetota; class Acidimicrobiia; order Acidimicrobiales; family Acidimicrobiaceae; genus JAJYZP01. The sequence continues at coordinate 11,491 of JBMFXL010000002.1, forward strand.
ATCCACCATGCACCACAATGACGGATCACTGAGGGGAACGTCCATCCAGGGAGCAAACGACCTAGGCTAGATGCAAGCAGATACGAGCGAGGTACCGTGAAGCCCATACCTGTGGTATTCCATCTTGGTCCAATACAGATACACACCTACGGCATTGGCCTAGCAATCACCTTCTGGTTCGCGTATACCTACTACACGAGAACCCTTCGCAAGCAGGGTCTTCCCGTTGCCTGGCTCCACCGAGGCTTCCTTTGGATCATCGGCGCTGCGGTCATCGGGGCACGTATCGTACATGTCGTCGCGAACATCGGTTTCTACTACCACGATCCCATCCAGATCCCCCTCATCTGGCATGGAGGACTCTCGTCATACGGCGGTCTCGCAGGTGGCCTAATCGTAGGGATCTGGTTCCTTCGGACCTCGACCCCACGCATTTCCATATCAAAGGCAGTGGACGCACTCGCCCCAGTCCTCCTCGCTGCGTGGTCACTCGGTCGCCTTCTTGGTCCGCAGCTCATGGTGGCTGGAGGAGGCAGGCCGTCGAACGCGTGGTACGGAATGTACTACGCGGGCGAGGTCGGCAAACGTCTTCCGGTCCCGCTCTTTCAGAGCTTCGAGGACCTGGTTGCCTTTCTGATCGTGTTGCGTGTCGGTCGATACTTCAGGGAGCACGGCTTCCGAGACGGTACCACCGTCTCGTTCGGACTAGTGCTCTGGTCCATCGAGCGCTTCTTCGACGAGTACCTTTGGTTGGCAGTCCCTCGACTCTGGGATGCGGTCGAGGTTTTTGCGCTCATTACCCTGACAGTCTCACTCGTCGTGCTCATTTGGCTGATCGTGGCTCACCGCAAGGATCTACAAGGACCCACGCCTCTCGCGATTGAAGACACGCGGGCTCATTCTCGCACCGATGCCGAGTCTCACGGCTGACGTGACCTCAACCGCGTTCTTCACCGATCACTACGAACTCACGATGCTCGAGGCAGCGCTCGAGTCTGGCATCGCTCACACTCGCGCCCACTTCGAGGTCTTCGCCCGGAGACTTCCTCTCGGTCGCTCCTATGGTGTAGTATGCGGGACCTCCCGGGTTGCCGAGGCGGTTGACGCATTTCGCTTCACCTCGGAGATGCTCACTCATCTCCATGACCACCGAATCGTAAGCCAACGAACACTCGAGTATCTTGAGGGCTTCCGATTCACTGGTGATCTCCTCGCCTACCTCGACGGCGAACTCTACTTTCCCATGTCGCCCGTGCTGCGAGTTGCTGCACCCTTCGGAGAAGCGCTCCTACTCGAGACCATCATCCTTTCCATTCTCAACTACGATTCGGCCATCGCGTCAGCAGCCGCCCGCATGCGGCAGGTTGCAAAATCCAAGACATTGATCGAGATGGGCTCACGTCGCACCCACGAGTACGCCGCGCTCGCTGCCGCTCGGGCGGCCTACATCTGTGGATTCGACTCCACGTCCAATCTTGCCGCGGGCATGAGCTACGGGATTCCGACAGCAGGCACCTCAGGCCATGCACTCATACTCGCGCACGAGTCCGAGGAGCAAGCCTTCAGAGCACAGGCCACGGTTCTTGGCTCGCAGACCACCGCCCTCGTCGACACGTACGATGTCTCGGACGGGATTCGTACAGCGATCGAGGTCTTCGGCCGAGGGCTTAATGCCGTCCGAATTGATTCGGGCGAGCTACGACTAGCGGCAAAGGACGCACGCGCACTTCTCGACGAACTCGGTGCCACCGATACCAAGATCATCGTCTCAGGAGATCTCGACGAGTACCAGATCCAGGCACTCGACAGCGCACCCATCGATGGTTTCGGCATCGGCACCAAGCTCGTCACGGGCTCAGGATATCCAACGGCGAATTTCGTCTATAAACTCGTCGCGATCGAGAACGAACATGGCACTCTGCGAGGCGTTGCCAAGCGCTCGTCCGAGAAAACCAACTCGGGACTCCCTAAAAACGCCGTTCGACTCATTGATGAAGACGGATTCGCGATGGAGGAGTGGGTTCATGTTGCAGACACGCAGGCGACGGCGAGCGGGACCTGGCGTCCACTCCAACGACCACTCATACACGAAGGACACGTCCTCGAACTTCCTACCACGCACCAGCTCCGCGATCATCACGCAAAGGTTATGGCCGAACTACGTCCCCGGGCTCGCACGCTGCTCGATGGTGAGCCTGCGATTCCCCTTACTGAACACTTCGAGTAGGAAAATTCGTACACGGCGGCGTAGTGCGGTGCCACTAGCCAGACAGCTCACGCAGGATGGCCTCGGAGAGCTTGGGCCAGAGTCGAGTGGACCAACCTCCGAAGGGAACCTCGGAGAGGCTCACCGCAAAGGCATTGGCTTCGGGATCGATCCAGAGGAATGAGCCTGAACGGCCAAAGTGTCCGAAGGTCTCAGGCGAGTTCGAGGGCGCAGTCCAATGAGGGCTCTTGACACCCTTGATCTCTGCCCCCATTCCCCAGGTGTTCCGCGCCATGGCGCCAAACCCTGGCAACACCCCGGGAAGTTCTGGCAGATACGGACGCCGTATCAGTTCGAGAGAAGCCTCAGAGGCAAGAATCGTCTTCCATAATCCCCGGACGAGCGAGACGAGATCGCTCACCGTGCCTACGAGTCCGGTCGCACCGCCTTGCCCCTCGGGGACGAATAGCTCTGGTTGATAGCGAGCCTTCATCCCAAGCGGGTCGAGAATGCCCTCCTCCACATACTCCACGAAGTCCATTCCGCTTGATTCGGCTATCAGGCGTGCGGTGAGTTCGAACCCGAGGTTCGAGTAGATCCTTCGTGTTCTCGGAGCGACGAGGAACGCTCGATCAAGGTCGACGACGAACCCATCTTCACGAAGTCCGCTCGCGTGACCGAGTAGATCCGCAATCCTGACGCCCCAGGTTGAATGGGCAGACCACAGATCGATCGAGCCTTCCTCTTGCGCAACCTGCGCGGCTAGCGCGGTCACCAATTTGGAAACTGACGCGAAAGACGCCGCGAAGTCGTTATTGATGGACTCGATCAATTCAATACCTGACTCCGAGAGCGTCCCGAACGCAAGCGAATACGCGCCGGGAAACTCCTTGCAATACGCTCCGATCGAACGATCGAGGGAGGACTGGTCCATGAGTGCACGTTACCGGCCGGAGGCAGCTCGGACCTCCTGTGCATCCACGCTTCGGATAAGCAAAGCGGCGATTGCGACTTCACAGGAGCTGGCTCATCATGCAGTGATGACCGAATCTTCATAAGACGAAGCGAGCGGTAGGGTCAGCGTCGAAATCCTCCGGTTTTGCTAAGGAGTGAATACCTCGATCAACCTGTCCGTGTCTCGAGAGCCCCCGGTCCCGAAGATCACATCATCGGCACCGAAAACCACCGCTCGCTCCCGGACACTGAGGTCCTATCGAGCCCGAGTACACCTATTGGATGGTCAGGGACTTACAAGAGCGCCCGTCCTACCCCCGCATCGCTCCCTAGGGCAGGACGAGATCGTCACCTCGATCCACCAGGAACAGTAGCTCTCCAATGAAGAGGTGAGTACTCCCTGGATTGCTCAGGCGGCTGATCGATGGCCCGTCCATGGGAGCCCCGTGGACTCGCTAGTGAGCCCTCTCACTCCGTAACCGGGGCGGTGCCTGACTTCACCACATAAGCGACAGTGATTTTCGTGATGTGTCAAGACTTGGGAGACAGTCCTAGGCGTGGAGGTGGCCCAAGTGACAGTCCCCAAGGCGGCGTATCTCGTGGAGGCGCATCTGGTGGAAGGAAGGCCAGTCGCTGAGCTGGCGGCAGCGCACGGGTGTCATCGGAGCTGGATCTACAAGCTCCTCGCCCGCTACCAAGCCGAGGGCGAGGCAGGACTGATCCCCAGGTCAAAGGCACCACACCATCCTCACTACGTCTGCGATGATGCCATGGTTCGAGAAATCGTGACGCTGCGCAAGCGACTGCAAGAAGACGGCTTTGACGCCGGAGCCCTCACGATCTACCACCATCTCGAAAGGGACGGGTTTGGTCCACCGTCGCCGTCGAGTATCTGGCGGGTCCTCAAGCGGGAGGGGTTCGTGAACCCACAGCCGAAGAAGCGACCCAAAGCCTCCTACGTGCGCTTTGCCGCCGCTCTGCCCAACGAGTGCTGGCAGTCGGACATGACCCACACTGCCCTCGCCAACGGCACCGGCGTGGAGATCATCAACATCATCGACGACCACTCTCGCTTAGCAATTGCCTCGGTGGTGGTGCCCGTTGCCCGCTCGGTCGACGTCGTTCGGATCTTCACCGACGCCACGAAGCGATATGGCGTCCCAGCCTCATTCCTCTCTGATAACGGTGCCATCTACACCGCGAGGTTCCGAGGAGGACGGGGAGCGCTGCCGAGTGAACTCGAGCGACTCGGGGTCACTGAAAAGCACTCCACTCCCTACCATCCTCAGACGTGTGGCAAGGTGGAGCGATTCCACCAGACCCTCAAGCGCCATCTTGCCCGCGGTCGTGGGCCAACGACGATCCCCGAGCTCCAGGCACGCATCGACCGCTTCTGCGAGTACTACAACAACGTCCGACCCCACCGTTCGCTTGGGAGCCAAACGCCCTGGTCGGTGTATGCGAAGTCGGTCAAGGCACACCCCAAGATGTCGCTGCCACCACCGACTACCGGGTGCGCCATGACAAGATCGATCCCTCAGGCAAGCTCAGCCTTCACTACGGCGGCAAGCTCTGCCACATTGGCATGGGAAAGGGACACGCCGGAGAGGTGGTGACCATGCTCATCTGCGATCGGGATGTCCGGGTGGTCTCCTTCGACGGAGAGCTCCTCCGGCACCTTGAGATCGACCCCACGAAGGACTACCAGTCCTCCGCACAAGAGTGCTGAGGTGTGGGTTCAATGTCTACGATGACTTGAGACAGTGTCTCCGATCACTTGAGACATCACACCGTACCCGGGGCGGGACTCGAACCCGCATGAAGCTTTCGCCTCCGGGGGGTTTAAGCCCCCTGCGTCTACCATTTCGCCACCCGGGCAAACGAACTTGCCCAGCTTATGCTCTCCGCGCTTGCAGATCACAGACGACCGAGCGTCCCCGAGCGCAGTTCATGAACGCTGCGAAGTCTCGCCAAAGCCGCAGCTCCATCAACACCTGCGGCGTCGAGATCTGAGCCCCAACGCTCCACGAATCGCACCGACTCCGCCAAATGTCGCTCTGTCTTGATCGGGTCCTGCGCATCGAGCCCTCGAGACTTCGACTCGAAATGGAAAGCAAAGCTACGAGACTCGACCAGGATTGTTGCTCCCATGCTTGCAGCGCGTCGGCAGAAATCGATGTCGTTGTAGGAGACCGCGAACGCCTCATCGAAGCCGTCGAGCTGCTCGTACAAGGGTCGAGGAACGAGCATCGCCGCGCCAGTAGTCGCCCACACACTCCGGGGCGCATCAGAGATCCACTCCGCTACTGGGTCACCGCGCCCAATATGCACAGTGAGATGATCTGGGTCGGGGACGATTCCTGCGTGCTGTACCGTGAGGTCCGAATAACAGAGGAGGGCACCGACCACGTCCTCACGCGACCGTCCAGTACCTACCAATTCGGTCAGCCACGATCCATCGAGCAGTTCGGTATCGTCATTGAGAAGCAGCAGCCATTCTCCCGCGGCAGCCGATGCTCCCGCGTTTACCAGTTCGGGAAAATTGAAGTCACCGTCTTGATCGAGCGTGATGATCTTCGCCCCAAAACGGCGTTGCAGTACTTGATTGACATCCCGGGCCTCGGCACTCCGAGAACCAGAATCGACGATCACGATCTCGCATTCGTCGGCGCTCACTGTCCGGGCAATGGAGGACACACAGTTCGACAGGTACGCAGGATTATCCTTCGAAGGAATCACAATCGAGACCTTCGCGGCCATCGATGAAGGCCGGCTAGACGCCATTCGCTGCGAACCTTTCGTCTACCGCAACTGTCGAAGTGCCCACGCGCCTACCGGTGCGTACCCTCCGACCAGGTGGTATGCAACATGTGCATGAAGACACTTTACACCTTGGCGCGTACCACCAACACCTCCCCCTGGGTCAGCGACTCCGCAAGCGCTCGACAAGTTTCGGCGCCCACTCGCATAGAGCCGGTGGGATCGTTCGATCAACAGGGGGTCGATGAGCAACTCCGCACGCTTGACTCCACCGCTCGCTTCAAGGCGATCGATCCTCCGCCTCAATGCGGGGTCGACAAGCCAAAACCAATTCGGGTTCGGCGACCCATCGGGCGAAAAGGGGAGGTTCTCGATGACCATAGGCACGCCAGAACACTCACGCCTAAGCGCCACGCGGAATCCAATCCTCGGCTCCCGCCCGATCAACCGTGCAACTATCGCGCAGTCCTCTGCATCTGGAACGAACCCAGACGGTGCTTCG
>JBMFXL010000003.1:0-3930 GCA_049964275.1 Acidimicrobiales bacterium
CCTCCAATGGAGCCGTCTCCACCAAGCAGCAGGGCGACAGACCCCACACCAGCAAGATTGAAGAATGACGAGCCAATGACGTTTCCCGCAACCATCCCGGCCATGCCTTTGCGAGCGGCCTGAATCGACGTGGCGATCTCCGGGAGCGAAGTCCCGATCGAGACCAGAATCCCACCCGTCACGCCTTGGGACAGACCAAAGGAATCCGCGAGCCGCAGCGCGCCTATCAGGAAGAGCTCCGCACATGCAAGGGTTCCACACAGGGCTCCAATCGAGTAGATGACGAGGCGTGAGAGGCTGAGAGTCGAAGTACCGCCGACGACCGCTTCGGCCTCGACGGCGATCGGAAAGTCCTCGGATCTTGGTCGCGCGAGCGTGTAGACCAGGCCTGCGGTGAAGACCAGGAGCCCTATGAACCCCGCCCACCACGGAGCTTGGAGTACGGTCACGATCACGAGATAGACGGCGGCGACCAACATCGCACACCCTCTTTCCGGAGCGTCCGGGACGGAATGCGGGGAGCTGCGGCGACTGCGGCGATGCCTGCGACAAGCGTCGCGTTCAGCGCAGTCGAGCCGAATGCCGAGGAGATTCCAACCGCGGGGTGGTGCGCGAGCGAGGCGAGTGCACCGGTAAAGAGTTCGGGGACTCCTGTACCAAAACCCACGATCACGACGGACGTGAACACCGGCGAGAGGGCTGCACGCTCAGAGGCGAGCGTCGCGAAGTGCACGAACCTCTCGGCGGCGTACGCAAGCCCCACGATGGCGATCACCATAAAGCCCACATCGATCGCCACACTCATGACGACTCACTCGACAGGTCCAATGAAGGAAGCTCCCTCTCTTTTGAATATAAACATTGCATGAATGGAATGGTTTCAAATCGGAACCATTCCGGTATGCTATCTCGACGTGGACTCCCAAGAACTCTCCGTCAGCGAAAGGTACCCTCGTGCCTCAAGCTTCGTAGAAGCAATAGGTGCAGTGATCCGAGTGCTACGTCCACACATGGACCAACTCTCCGAGCTCCAGAGCTTCAAACAACTCTCACCCCGACAGCGAATGGTGATCATGCATCTTGCCATGAAGCAATCGCTCTCGGTCTCGGAGTTGGCACGCCTTCTCAATGCGTCCCTCGCGGCCACCTCCCAGGCGGTGACCCAGCTTTCCGAGCAAGGCTTCGTCGCACGCCACGAGGACCCCGCTGACCACCGGAGGACATTGGTACAGCTCGCGGGTCGAACAGCATCTGTGTCTAGGCGCATCGTAGACGGGCGACTTGGCCCGCTCGAGGCGGCCTTTGAGATGCTGGACGGTCGAGAGATCACCGTCATGCTCAACGCGCTCGGAAAGGTCGCGGGTGCCTTGGAGACGCTGACCCAGTTCCCGCCTCATGACCACCTCAATTCATACAACCCGGCCGCGGAAGCGGACTCGACCACCACGACCAAGGAGTAACGCACCGACATGTCCAAGATCTTCCAAGCTATCGGCCGCTTCTCGGTTCGGTTCCGCTATTTCATCGTGGTGGGCTGGATCGTCATCGCCTGGGCGTCGATCACCTTTCTCCCAAGCCTCTCGAGCGTCGTCCACGACAACAACTCGGACTTCCTCCCGAGGAACTCGCCGTCCATTGCAGCTGCGAAGCTCGCAAATCAATTCCAGAATACGAACGACTCGATCATCGTCGCAGTGGTGTATCGGAGCAGTGGGACACTCAATGCCGCTGACAACGCAGCAGTCAGCGCGCTGTCTTCGGCCGTTCGCACGGTCCCGACTGTGATCCGCTCGACGGTCGCGGGTGTATCGAGTGACCAGCAGGCCGTTCAGCTCGAGATCCTTTCGTCGACCTCTGCATTCTCCCAGACGAAGACGACCAACCTGGTCGACGCCGTCCGCGCAAAGATCGCCACCGTGACGCTTCCCTCGGATCTCACCGTACACCTCGCAGGTCAACTCGCTGCGACCGTCGATGCATCGAAAGCCAACGGCAACAACTTCAACTCGACCCAATCGTTCTCCATCCTTTTCATCTTGGCGATCCTCCTCGTCGTCTTCCGATCGCTCCTTGCACCGCTTATCACACTGGTGCCGGCCCTGATCGTTGCGTTCGCGGGAAGTCCGATTGTGGCACGCCTCTCGACCGCACTGAACTTCAAGGTTTCCTCCATCACGCAGCTCCTACTCATCGTTCTGGTCCTTGGGGCCGGAACCGACTACGGACTTTTTTTGGTCTTCCGCGTTCGTGAAGCGGTCCGCAACGGACTCGCCCCCAAGGATGCGGTCGAGTATGCGGTAACCCGCGTAGGCGAATCCATCACCTTCTCGGCATTCACCGTCATCGCCGCGCTTCTCTCCCTGATCACCGCGACCTTCGGCTTCTACAAGGGACTTGGCTACCCCCTCGCCATTGCGATCGTGCTCATGCTACTCGCGGGTCTGACTATCCAGCCCGCCCTGCTTGCGATCGCGGGACGTGGGGCATTCTGGCCGAGCAAGCCCCATAAGCGTGGACCTGGCAAGGTAGGGGTCTGGGGTCGAGTTGCGGGGCGCGTCGTCGAGCGACCTGCCCTCACGCTCACCATTGGGGTTATCGTCTTCGGCGTACTTGCAGTTGCCTCCATCGGTAACAAGCCCTCGGGCTTCACCTCATCGAGTGCGGTGCCCGCGAAGTCGGACTCTGCGCTCGGGAATGCGGCGCTCCAGAAGTACTTCAAGACTGGATCATTCAACCCGACCCAGCTCATCTTCAAGTACTCAGCGCCGATCTGGGACAATCTCAACACCATCGCGCAACTCCAACAACAACTGTCGAAAGATCCTGCATTCAGTCAGTTCTTCGGGCCCTTCAATCCCAACTTGGTCCCCCTGACACCCGCGCAAATCGGTCAGCTACACAGTGAACTCGGAAGTCCGTGGAAGCTACCTCCCACGGAGCCTTCGAACCTGAGCGTGCCCGCAGTGCTCTACAACTCGTACCGCTCGACCTACCAGTTCATCTCACCCAACGGCACCGAGGTGCTCTTCGAGACCACTCTCCGGGCCGGGGACCCAGGATCGACTGCCGCGATTGAAGCCATACCGGGCATTCGGGCAACCGTTACCTCTGCACAGATGCACTATGGCGCAATCGCCTCAGGCGTTGGCGGTGAGGCACCCGCGGCCTACGACATCTCGACCGCATCCAACAACGACCTTCTCCATATCGTCCCACTCGTGGTCCTGATCATCGCAGTGCTCCTCGGTATCGTGCTCCGCTCACTGGTTGCACCGCTTTACCTCGTCGTATCGGTCGTACTTTCCTATCTGGCCGCACTCGGCATCGACGTGCTGTACTTCATGGACATCAAGGGAGAGGCAGGTTTGAGCTTCGTGCTGCCCTTCATGTTGTTCCTCTTCCTCCTTGCGCTTGGAGAGGACTACAACATCTTGGTCATGACACGTATACGCGAAGAGGCACACGACCTCAATCTTCGCGAGGCCGTCAAGCGCGCCATGGGGGCCACCGGGGTGACCGTCACATCCGCCGGCCTCGTACTCGCGGGCACATTCTTCGTGCTCGGCATCGCGGGAGGATCTGGAAATCCTCAGGTCCAAGAGATCGGGATCGGCTTAGGCCTCGGAATCGTCATGGATACCTTCCTCGTTCGGACGCTGTTGGTACCCTCTACCGTCGTTCTGCTCGGCAAGTGGAACTGGTGGCCCTCGAAGCTCCACACCGTGCACGAAAATCTCGAGGCATCTGAACCACCTCGGGAACCAACCTCCGTTGGATCCCCTGAATGACCGAGGGGAGGATTCGACTCGAGCGACCCGCCCCTGAGCTGGCGCAGATCATCATCGACAATCCCACGCGCCGCAACGCCATAGGCGTGACGATGTGGGAGGAGTTACGCACGATCGCTCAGTCCCTTAGGGATGATCCTAG
>JBMFXL010000003.1:3940-17058 GCA_049964275.1 Acidimicrobiales bacterium
GTGCATCTTCGAGGCGAGGGCGAAGTCGCGTTCGCTGCCGGTGCAGACATCTCCCAGTTCGGATCGGAGCGATCCCCCGAGCGCGCAAAGGAGTTCGATGCTCGTACCGAAGCCGCGCTTAGTGCACTTTATGACCTACCCGTCCCGGTCATTGCGGAGATCGCGGGATTCTGCATTGGTGCAGGCGTGTCGATCGCACTCTGCTGCGACGTTCGAGTCGCCGACGAGAGCGCACGATTCGGCGTACCGCCAGCCCGCCTCGGAGTGGCCTACCCAACGGACTCACTGATCCGGCTGATCGACGAGATCGGCGTCACCAATACCAAGGCCCTCATCTTCTCAGCCTCGCTGGTCGACTCGCGCACCGCTCACCACATGGGGCTCGCCACCGAAGTATGGGCTGCCGAAGCGCGCAGTCATCGAGTGAGGTCCCTGATTGAGAGCTATCTCGCCAATGCACCATTGACGCTCCGTGCCACGAAGGAGGCGACACGACTCCTCTCGCGCCGCACCATCGCCCCGGAGCTACGCGCAGCACTCGACACATTGAGTCACCACTGTGTCATGAGTGATGACTATGCCGAAGGCACCCGTGCCTTCCTCGAAAAGCGCCCGCCGTCCTTCTTAGGCCGATAGCGGCGAGGAGACCGCGATATCGATAGGGTCTCCTCGTCGCCTCGGCACCCTCCCCAGAAGCGTTAGTTCACTAACCGCGAGGCAGCAGCCTCAAGAACAGGGCGAAGCTTGCCCACGATCTCGTCAAAGTGCTCGGGTCCACAAATGAGCGGTGGTGCAAACTGCACGACTGGCTCTCCGCGATCATCCGAACGACAGATCAGTCCCGACTTGAAGAGCTCAGGAGAGAGGAATCCTCTGAGTAGTTCTTCGGACTCTGCGTCGGTGAAGAGACCTTTGGTGGCCTGCTCCCTTACGAGCTCGATCGACCAGAAGTAGCCGGTGCCACGCACCTCCCCAACGATGGGGATGTCCGACAGGCTCTCAAGCCGCTCACGAAATGCATCTTCATTGTCTCGCACGTGTTGATTCAACTGCTCCCGCTCGAAGAGATCAAGATTCGCGAGCGCGACGGCCGCAGAGACCGGGTGTCCCGCAAAGGTGAGCCCGTGGAGGAAGGTGGACTTGTCCTTGAGGAAGGGCTCGATCAGTCGGTCACTAGCGATCATGGCGCCAATGGGCGCATAACCCGAAGTCATGCCCTTTGCACAGGTGATCATGTCTGGCTGGAAGCCATACTTCTCCGCCCCGAAGTAGTAGCCGAGTCGTCCAAAGCCGCAGATCACCTCGTCGGAGACGAGCAAGATGTCGTACTCGTCACAGATTTCACGTACTCGCTCGAAGTACCCTGGCGGAGGAGTGAAGCATCCACCGCCGTTTTGAACAGGCTCGAGATAGACCACGGCGACAGTGTCAGCACCTTCATACTCGACGATTCGCTCAATATCATCGGCACAGCGAAGGGTGCACGACGAGGCATGCGCACAGTCCTGGCAGCGATAGCGATTCGTATTCATCACCTTGCGTGCGCCCGGTAGTAGCGGCTCGAATGGTGCCTTGTACGCAGGCAACCCGGTGATCGCAAGGGATCCCAGCGAGGCGCCATGGTAGGCGATGTTGCGAGAGATCACCTTGTACTTCTTGTGCTTCCCTTTGGCCGCGAAGTACTGACGAGCGAGCTTGTATGCGGCCTCGACGGCCTCACCCCCGCCAGTCGTGAAGAACACACGGTTCAAATCTCCTGGAGTGAGTTGGGAAAGTCGCTCGGCAAGCTCGATCGCCGGGGCATGGCCATAGTTCCAGACCGGGAAATAGGCAAGCTCTGAGGCTTGTTTCGACGCAGCCTCGGCGAGCTCGGTCCGCCCATGGCCAGCTTGGGATACGAAAAGGCCAGAGAGTGCATCGAGATACTTCCGTCCATGAGAATCCCACACATAGGCGCCTTCGCCTCGAACCATGATCGGCACTTCTTCTTCGTCGAATGTCGACATTCTCGTAAAGTGCATCCAGAGGTGCCGCTTCGCAAGATCGTTCAGACGCTTCGCGTCGACTTCGCCTTTGCCGTAGCTGTCATCTGCACTCATCGTGTCCCCCATGTATAGGTTTGCTTCGATAGCTTGAGATAGAGAAAGGCCTCGGTCGCGGTGACGCCATCGATCGCACGTATCTCGTCATTGATCAGCCGGAAGAGGTGCGCATCGTCCTCGCATACCAGTTCGGTCAAGATGTCGTACGATCCGGCACAGATCACCACATAGTCTGCCTCGCGCAAGGACGAGATCTCGTCAGCGATGGCACGGAGATCACCGGTCGCCTTGATACCCACCATTGCCTGCCGCGAGAACCCCACCGAGAGGGGATCGGTCACCGCTACGATCTGCATGACTCCGGTCTCCACAAGACGCTGCACACGCTGCCGCACGGCGGCCTCCGAAAGCCCAACGTACTTCGCAAGTGACGCGTAGGAACTGCGCCCATCCTGCTGCAACAGCTCGATGAGCCTCTTCGAGATATCGTCCAGTGTGACTTGATTGACTCGTCCCTGTCCATCACTCTCAGCGAGGGTGAGATAGTGGCCCCGCTTCGGTCGAGTTACCAACCCATCGCTTTCCGATGCGTGATGCATGCGCCAATCCCCTTGCCTTGCTCTACTCGGTCCACTACGATCACCACATAGGTGACGGCTGTGAAATCCCAAGCAAGGCCTACGTTATCTCATGATTCCATCGTGTTCAAGCCTTCCGCCTACGGAATCCGATACAATCGACCCATTCAATTGCGGAATCTGCAGATTCTACGTAGCATGTATCCGTTCGTTCCATTGAGAGAAGGAAAGCATTCATGCGAGTAGTCATCGTCGGGGCAGGTGGGGTTGGAGACTCCTTCGCGCGGCTAGCGGCACAATCCGAATCCTTCGAGGCAGTACTTGTCACCGATATCAACGCAGCCCGTGCGGCGACCGTTGCCGAGGTCTGTGGACCAAAGTTCACTTCGGCGATCCTCGATGCGTCCGACACCGACGCCATCGCAAAGGTGGCGCGCGCCTTCAAGGCGAATGTCCTCTTCAACGCCTGCGATCCTCGCTTTGTCATGCCGATCTTCCGGGCCGCTCTCCACGCTCGCTGCCACTACATCGATATGGCAATGTCGCTTTCCAAGCCACACCCCACCGAACCGTATGCACGCACCAACATCAAGCTGGGCGACGAACAGTTCGCGCTCTCCTCCGAGTTCGAGGAAAACGGACTTCTTGCACTTGTGGGAATGGGTGTGGAGCCAGGTCTCTCCGATGTCTTCGCGCGCTATGCATCTGACCATCTGTTCTCGAGCGTCGACGAGTTCGGCGTGCGAGATGGTGCGAACCTCGCGGTGCAAGGGTACGAGTTCGCGCCTACCTTCTCGATCTGGACCACGATAGAAGAGTGCCTCAATCCCCCGCTCGTCTATGAAAGGGACCGGGGATTTTTCACCACGGCGCCCTTCTCCGAGCCTGAGATCTTCACATTTCCCGAAGGCATCGGGCCGGTCGAGTGCGTCAACGTCGAGCATGAAGAGGTGGTGCTCATTCCGAGATACCTCGATGCCGGTCGTGTCACATTTAAGTACGGTCTCGGAGAGGAGTTCATCTCAGTGCTCTCCGCCATCCACAAGCTCGGTCTCGACTCAGTAGAACCGCGTGACTTCAGGGGCGCCAAGGTCCCTCCAAGAGACTTCCTTGCATCGCTACTGCCCGATCCCCTCACACTTGGGCATCTCATGACTGGTAAGACGTGCGCGGGCACCTGGGTGCGCGGCACAGGAACCGACGGCAACCCTCGGGAGGTCTATCTCTATCATGTCGTCGACAACGAGGAGACTATGGGCAAGTGGGGCGCCCAGGCCGTCGTCTGGCAGACGGCAATCAACCCGATCGTCGCCCTCGAGCTCATTGAAGCGGGTACTTGGAGTGGAGCAGGCGTGCTCGGCCCCGAAGCGTTCGACCCGGTTCCCTTCTTGGATCGCCTCGCAGCGTGGGGTGCGCCCCACGGAGTTGTCGAAATGACCAAAGCCTGACACTCAATGCCGAAGGAACCACCACCCCGTGCACGTCCGACCGGCGGCGAGCATACGAATTACGTGCAAAGATAACACCGAGCACCACTTGATCAACGATCCGGCCATACGAATCAGGAGAGACAATGACAACCAAACGCGACCTTCAAAACTTCGTCGGGGGTAAGTGGGTAGATTCGACCTCCACTGAGCGACTCGACATCGTCAATCCATCCACTGGCGAGGTCTATGCCACCTCGCCCATCTCCAACGAAGCGGATATCGATGCGGCGTTCCGCGTCGCGTCCGAGGCATTCGAGACCTGGCGGGACGCCACTCCGTCACAGCGTTCGCTCGCGATGTTCCGCATCGCCGACGCACTGGAAGCCCATACGGAAGAGCTCGTGGCGCTCGAGGCGGAAAACACTGGGAAACCGATCGGACTGACCGCCTCGGAGGAGATCCCCCCCATGGTTGACCAGGTTCGCTTCTTTGCCGCTGCGGCCCGAAACCTCGAGGGCCGATCAGCGGCAGAGTACATGCCGGGCCACACCTCGATGATTCGACGTGAGCCTATCGGGGTGTGCGCATCGGTGACCCCCTGGAACTATCCGCTTATGATGGCCGTCTGGAAGTGGGCACCCGCTATCGCCGCGGGTAACAGCCTGGTCCTCAAGCCGTCGGACACGACACCAGTTTCGACGTTGCGCATGGCCGAGATCTTGAGCGAACACCTCCCCGCCGGAGTTTTCAATGTCGTCTGCGGAGATCGCGATTCCGGGCGTCTCCTCGTGTCGCATCCTACACCTCGGATGGTCTCAATCACCGGGTCGGTCAGAGCGGGAATCGAGGTGGCAACCGCCGCAGCCAAGGATCTGAAGAAGTCCCATCTCGAGCTCGGTGGAAATGCACCGGTCATCGTCTTCAACGATGCCGACATCGAAAAGGCAGTCGAAGGCATCGCAATCGCTGGCTACTTCAATGCAGGGCAGGACTGTACGGCTGCCTCGCGAGTCATCGTCCAGTCAGGCATCTACGACGAGTTCGTGGAGGCGATCGGCTCCTATGCCAAGCAAACGGTGACTGGTCCGCCGTCGAACGAGGACGCGCTCTTTGGTCCCCTGAACAACCCTGCGCAGCTCGCTCGCATCCAAGGACTCATTGAGCGCCTTCCTTCGCACGCGAAGATCGTCACCGGCGGAAAGCATCTCGATGGAGAGGGTTATTTTTTTGCGCCGACCGTGGTCGCAGATCTTCTCCAGACCGACGAGATCATCCAGTCTGAAGTCTTCGGCCCCGTAATCACGCTCCAGCGTTTCGATACCGAGGACGAGGCGGTCCGATGGGCCAACGACGTGGAGTACGGACTTGCGTCTTCCGTATGGACCGCAAACCATGGCACCGCGATGAGACTCGCCAAGCGACTCGACTTCGGTGCGGTGTGGATCAACACGCACATACCGATCGTCGCAGAGATGCCTCACGGCGGCTTCAAGCACTCCGGATACGGGAAAGACCTCTCAATGTACGGATTCGAGGATTACACACGAATCAAGCACGTGATGTCCAACATCGAGGCCTAGCTGTATTGTCCAGCTAGTCGCTGACGGCGGGTCCAGGATCGGTGCCATGCACCATCCGTCCTGGACCCGCCGTGCTGCGCGAGGACTACTCTCCTAGTGTCCTGGCGAGCTTGCCTTGACACCTGCCGCGAAAGCGGCGAGTCCGCGTGCGATCTGCTCCTCTGATACCACGAGAGGAGGCATCCACCGCAAGACATTTCCCCAGGTACCGGCGTTCATCAGAATGACTCGAGACTCGTTCAATGCGTGCGTGAGCACCGCATTGACCCTTGCAGCATCTGGCTTTCGGGTGATCTCATCCACGAACGTCGTACCGATCATCAAGCCAAGGCCGCGCACATCGGCGATGGCAGGCTCGTGACTCTGGATCTCCTTGAGACCGTCGAAGAGCTGTGCACCCCGGGCGACCACGTTGTCGAGGAACCCAGGCTCGGTGAGAACTTCGATGGTTGCGATCGCTGCGGCACATCCAATTGGGTTACCACCGTAGGTACCCCCATGGCTGCCCAGCGTCCAGCGCTCCATGAGTTCGCGGCGAGAACCAATTGCGGAGATCGGGAAGCCGGAGCCGAGCCCCTTGGCCATGACCAAGATATCGGGCACGAGACCATACTGCTCGATCGCGAACATCGTTCCGGTGCGTCCGAATCCGCACTGCACTTCGTCGGCCACGAAAAGGATGTCGTGCTCATGGCAGCGCTTGGCGACCCCCTCGAGGAATGCTTTCGGCATCGGCAGATAGCCACCCTCTCCCTGTACTGGCTCGATCACCATCGCCGCGGTCTCCGACGGTGCAGTCTGACCTGCGAGCAGATAGTCGAGATAGGCAAGGCAGCGATCGACGGCCTCTTGCTCGGTCTCGCCTGAGGCGGCGAAATCAGGCACGTTGGCGACGAACACGCCGGCCGGAAGTGGCATGTAGCCGGCTCGATATCCCGTCCGGGAGGTCGTCATGGCCATCGTCTGCGCCGTGCGGCCATGGAAGCTTCCTTGAAACACGATGATGTTCGGCCTCTTGGTGGCCTGTCGAGCGAGCTTTACCGCCGCTTCGGTGGCCTCCGCTCCGGAGTTGGCGAAGAAGAAGGTGTCGATCCCCGAAGGTGTGATCTCGTTCAACTTCTCGGCCAAGGGCTCGAGGAGGTCGTGCGTATAGCAGTTCACCTGCGCATGGATGAAGCGCGAGGCCTGTCGAGCGATGGCCTCCGTCACGTGGGTATGACAGTGGCCGGTCGATGTAACTGCAATCCCCGAGGTAAAGTCGAGGTACTCGTCACCATCGGTCGTCGTGACGATAGCACCCTTACCCGACGCCACCTTCAGTGGGGTCAGCTTCGACCACACCGGTGAAAGATGACTCTGTTCCATACTCTTCACTCCTTTTCCTACTCTGTCCGTCATTGCCTTGCTTGCCTATGCGCCGCTTATTGCATCGGCGAGCCGTCCCTGCCATGATCCAAGCGTGCGACCGACCTCGCGTCGATCAGCCTGCTTCGATGCCCAGAGCGTCCCATTGATTCCTAGCCAACGGAGTGGTTCGGGCTCCCACCCGCGAGAGTTTGCCCCCACCCAGCACAGATCGGTGAGCTCACTCGTCTCACCCCTGATGAGGTGCGATAGCGTCTCACCGGCAAGGAAAGTGGTCGTCACTCCATCGCCGACATAGCCGCCTGCCCATCCGAATCCACGTGATCGGTCGATACCCACTGATGGCATGAAATCCCGCGGCACTCCGATGGGTCCGCCCCAGTGGTAGGCGATCTCTTGACCCGACAACATTGGAAAGAGCTCAACGAGTGCCTCACGGAGCAGCCCCCGGACCCCCGGGTCCTCATCGAAGGCGTCGGTGATCGAAGAGCCGAAGTGATAAGGTGCGCCCCGACCCCCGAAGGCGATGCGATTGTCAGCGGTGCGCTGCGCGTAGATGATGACACGCCTCCCATCAGTAAGGGTCTCGCACTCCGTCCACCCAATCTCCTCCCAGATTTCGTCAGGAATCGGGGTCGTGGCGATCATCATCGAATACACAGGAGCCACCACGCGCCGCGAGGCAGGAAGCCGCACCGTATAGGCCTCGGTCGCCCGTACGACCAACTCGGCCCGAATGCGCTGGCCCCGCACTACGACTCCGCCCTGGATGATCTCGGAGACCGGAGAGTGTTCGAAGATGTGAGCTCCCGCCTGAGCGACGACTCTTGCGAGTCCCGTCACGAGCTTCGCAGGGTGGATGCGCGCGCAGTGCGGCGTGTACATTGCGCCGAGTACGCCCGTGGCAGCGACACGCGCAGAGGCCTCCTCTTCGGTAAGCAAGACGACGTCATCAGGGCCGAAGCCGAATGCCCGTAGTCCCGAGATCTCGTCATTGAGTCGGAGCATTTGGGCGGCAGAACGGCCAAGCGTCAAGGTACCACCTCGGTGGAAATCGCACTCGATCCCCTCGAGCGCCACGACTCGCTCGAGCCGATACAACGCCTCGATCATCCCGCGATACATGGCACGAGCAGCAGGGGGACCACAACGATCCGCGAGTGCTTCGATCGAGACCGGGAAAAGCGCAGACGCCCAACCCCCGTTTCGCCCTGACGCACCAAAACCGCACGTCTCAGCCTCAAAGATGCCAACACGAAGCGTAGGGTCGGCCCGAAGGAGGAAATATGCAGTCCAAAGCCCCGTGAGTCCGCCTCCGACGATTGCAACGTCGAAACTCTGTGGACGATCTACCGCCGGAAAATCATCCAACCACTGCACGGTGTTTGCCCAGAGACCAGGTGCACGTTTTGGCACTGGGACCTAGGAGAGTCCAAGTGCCTCGGCGACCGCCGGGTAGACCACCCGACCGCCTGAGACATTCAGTGAACCGACGAGTCGCGACGAACCCGGATCCGACGCGAGGTCGAGGAGACGTGGCGCGACCGCTGCAGAGAGCGCGCGAGACGAAGTCCGAGGGTACTGACCAGGAATGTTGGTCACGCAGTAGTGGATTACGCCCATCTCTTCATAGATCGGATTCGACAGCGAGGTAGGACGTGCGGTCTCAATACACCCTCCCTGATCGATCGCAATATCGACGACCACCGAGCCGGGACGCATCTGCGCGATGTGCTCCTTGGTCACGAGCTTGGGAGCCTTTGCACCGGGTACGAGTGCAGCGCCGATCACAAGATCCGCGCCACGGACTGCCTCACCGATCGCCGTCGCCGAAGAGGCGAGCGTGGCTGTCACGATCCCCTCTTGATGCGCTTCGTACAGTCGGTGCAGGTTGAGATCCACCCCTATCACCTCTGCATCCATACCCCTGGCGCCGCGAGCCGCCATGGTGCCCGCAACACCGAGTCCGATGACGACGACCCGAGCTGGCATCACTCCGGCCGCACCACCAAGAAGCGTGCCAGAACCGCTCGCAAGATAGTGCGCGCCTACGATTGCGGCCGCTCGACCAGCCACTTCGCTCATCGGTGCGAGAAGCGGGAGTCCGGCGGGATAGGAAAGGGTCTCAAAGGCGTATGCCTCGACGCCGGAGTCGACGAGCGCCCGGGTCAGTTCAGGCTCAGCGGCGAGGTGCAGGTAGGCGAAGAGCACGAGGCCCTTGCGGAAGAATCCCCACTCAGCTGGCTGTGGTTCCTTGACTTTGACCACCAGATCTGCCGCCCATGCATCCGCGGCAGTGGCAACGATCGTCGCACCCACCGCTTCGTACTCGGCGTTCTGGAATCCAGCCCTCACGCCTGCATCGGCTTGAACGAGCACGCGATAGCCGGCCGCCACCGCACTCGCCACCGCACTCGGGTCGAGCGCAACTCTTCGCTCGCCATCCTTCGTCTCTGCTACGAGTCCGATCGTCTGCACCATCAACGGGTCTCCTTTGGAGAAAAACATCTGGATGAGCCATCCAGCACATCTTCCCAAATGTTAGCCCCCACCACCACTCCTGGCAGATGAGCACGCTCCATGAATGGTCAGGTCGGCTGTGAAATCTCCAATTCGACTCAGTCGAATTGGAGAAAACGCTCATGCGCGCTACGAACGCAGGGCAAGTACCGCATCGACCACAGCCTGCGGAGTGATCCCGAGCGCCGCGAACACTGCGGGTCCCTTCCCCGACTCACCAAATCGATTCACTCCAATGGTCCGCCCTCGCGTCCAGATCACACGTTCCCATCCGGTGGTGACTCCTGCCTCAAGGGTGATCACGATGCTCTCTCGGGGCACCACGCGTGCGCGGGTCGTCTCATCGAGACCCAAGAAACGCTCCCGTTCAGGCATCGACACCACGCGGACACCCCGCACTCCGGCTTCGGACAACATCGTTCGAGCAGTATCGAGCACACCTACCTCGGACCCGGAGCCAACAAGGGTCACTTCGCAAGCGCCCTCCTCGTGACGCAGGACTCGCGCGCCGAGCTCATCGAGGTCACGGAGACCCTGTTCTCCAAGATCAGGCAGACCTTGCCGGGAGAGAATCAGCGCGACCGGATGGTCGGTCGATGAAAGCGCCTGCCGCCAGGCCGACTCAGTCTCTCGAGCATCCGCCGGTCGGATCACCCGAAGGTTCGGGATGAGCCTGAGCGCAGCAATCTGTTCGATCGGTTGATGGGTAGGTCCATCCTCCCCGACACCAATGGAGTCATGGGTGAAGACATAGGTAACCGGGAGAGACATGATGGCGGCGAGGCGGATGGAACCTCGCATGTAGTCGGAGAATACGAGAAACGTCGAACCCACTGCATGGAATCCTCCGAAGAGCGCGATACCATTCATCACCGCACCCATGCCATGTTCGCGCACGCCGTAGTGGACGTAGTTTCCTGCTGTCTGAGTAGGGGTAATAGTCGAGGCATCGATATCAAGACCGGTCGATTCACCAAGATCAGCCGTTCCGACGATAAGTCCATCAGCAACATTGATCGCTTCTTGAAGAAAGCGCTTCGAAGCAACGCGACTCGCGACGCTCTCACCCTCCACTACCGAGGTGGGAACAGCAAGGCTCTGCGAGCCAAGATCATGTGCACGGAAGGCCATGTAAGACGAAAGTGAATCGACATTGTCATCGCGGAGACCCTTGGCCTCGTGCTTCTTCTCCGTAAGCACCTCCGCTAGCAATCCTGCAACCTCTGCCGGAACGTAGAATGGACTCTCTGGCCAGCCAAAGCGCTCTCGCAATGCCGTGATCTCTGCGCTGCCGAGCGCAGCCCCATGCACCTTTGAGGTGCCCTGCTTCGTGGGAGCGCCGAAGCCGATGACGGTACGAATCGCGACGAATTTCGGCCGAGGATCTGGATCGGTCGCCACGATGTCCAGGGTCTCCCTGATCGCGCGGTGATCGTTGCCGTCTTCGATGCGATAGACCTTCCAACCAAGCGCTTCGTACCGTGCGGGAACGTTCTCGGTGAATGCCAGGCCGGTCGAGCCGTCAATGGAGATGTGGTTGTCGTCGTAGAGGAGTACGAGGTTGCCGAGTCGAAGGTGTCCCGCGAGGGAGGACGCCTCGTTCGAGACCCCCTCCATCAGGTCGCCATCGGAGCAGATCGCAAAGATTCGAGGAGTCGCACCTTCTGAGACTCCGAATCGGCTCGCCATGGTTCGTGCCGCAATCGCCATACCGACCGCGTTGCCAACGCCTTGCCCAAGCGGACCGGTGGAGGTCTCTACGCCGTCGGTCATACCGTATTCAGGGTGTCCTGGCGTACGCGAGCCGAGGGAGCGAAACCCCTTGAGATCATCGATGGTCACATCGAAGCCAAAGAGGTGGAGAAGGCTGTAGAGAAGCATCGAACCGTGTCCTGCGGATAGCACGAATCGATCTCGCAGCGCGAAGTCATGGTCGGTGGGGTCAAATCGCAAGAAGTAGCGCCACAACGTCCAGGCTGTTGGGGCCATCCCTAGAGGAAGTCCTGGATGTCCGGAGTTCGCGGCTTCGACACCATCGACCGCAAGCATTCGCAGAGTGGTGATCCCTACGGCATCGAGGTCGGAGGCGTCGGGAGCGAGATCGCGTGGTTGCCAAGACAATGGGACTCCTTTGAAGCACACAGAACGCAGCGTGATGACGCCACCCTGGCAATCCTAGCAACCGTTACTTCTCGATGGCAGGTGCCCTATCCGTTTATGGGGCCGCTACCTTCACGAAGATGACCCGCGCTCCGGCCCGCTTTGAATGCCTGGAACTCCGCAAGGATCGCGAGCGCCGTCTCAGCCGGGGTCGTCGCGCCGAGGTCGAGACCGACTGGTCCGTAGAGATTCGCCAGACGGCTCGCGTCGTATCCGAGTTCGAGGAGTCGAGTTCGCCGAATCTCCTGAGTATGCCGAGACCCGAGCGAGCCTACGTACCCAGGATTGGGACGAGAGAGAAAGGCATCGATCACAGGGGTCGCAAGGTCATGATCGTGGGAGAGAACGATCAACGCATCGACCGCACCGAGACCCGTCACTGCCTCGCGAAGCGCCGACGGCTCTGACGAGACGTACGACCCCCACCCGAGCACTCGACACATTGCCACGATCGCTTCAGCGAGGACGCCATCGCCCACGATGACCACTGAAGTCGGTGGCACCCTCACTTCGAGATGAAATGAGACGCCAGCCTCGTCAATGATCGTCGACGCGTTCCTTCGCCGCCGCAAGAGATCGTTCGCGGTCGAAAAGACCACGTCCGGGACCTCGCCAGCGAGCTCAGCAATGGATCCCTCACTCCACGCACTCGTACCTCTCTCGAGGTCATCGAGTGCCGTGACAAGTAGGTAGGGAACGCGCTCAGCAAGGAGCGTGCCGAGGCTCTCTGGGAAAGAGGCGCTCGGTTGGAATATGACTCGCGCCACACCGCCACACGCCATACCCGAACGAACAGCCTCGTCATCCCCTACCTCGAGATCAATCACCGTTGAATCGGTTACGCGTTCGCGAAGCCGCGCCAACGCCACCTCGCCGACTCGGCTTGAGGGGATCCCACCGAGAATGGTGCCAACTGCACCATCATTGCCCGCGACGATCATTTCCCCGACTCGAACCGCACCACCAAAGCCCTTGAGTTCCACTACTCGCGCAACCACTGCCTGCTCATCACCGTTCGTGAGGCGGTCTCCTAGGATCTCGATCGGGCTCCGCGCAGGCATCAATACTCCTCCTTCGCAGAGCCGAAGTGACCCAACATCTCCTCGACGAGCGGCGAGAAGGTCTCCTTGAGTGGGACGTCATCGACGTGTGAGATGGCTTGGATCTCACGCAAGGAGGAAGTCAGGAACGCTTCGGTAACAGTGCCATCGAAGAGCGCTTCGACCGGAAGATCTCGCTCTTGGACTCCCGCTCGTTCGATCAGCACCTCGCGAGTAATCCCGGCCAGACAGCCACTCGTAAGTGGGGGCGTGACGACAACGCCATCGACGACAAGAAAGATGTTCGACCCGGATCCTTCGCAAATGTTGCCCTCGAGATTCGGGAAGATGACCTCTGAGGCCCCCTTGGATTCTGCGAACGCGAGTCCCATCACGTTCTCCG
>JBMFXL010000004.1:0-16064 GCA_049964275.1 Acidimicrobiales bacterium
CAGCTCGTGCGCCAGCGATCCGCCTCGCGCGATGAGCTCGCTGGCCACACGATCAGCGCCCTCGGAGAAGACGTCGTCAGGAAGCGATCGATTCATCACCACACAGGAAACGGAAAATCCCCTCGTCTCGAGGGCCGAAAGCAATGACCTCGCCTCGGTCGTCGGAGACTCCTCCGGCGTAGTTACCACCACGAAACCCGCAGACCCAGAGTGAAGCATGTGATCCACCTCCTTGGCGCGCTCGACGAACCCGTCGTAGAGGAGCTGGAAGTCGAGGAAGAACGAGGAGAGCTGTTCAAGGGCGTTGGTACCAATGATTCGTTCAGCGATGGCGTAGAACGGTCGAAACGCTGCCATGAGCACTCGGGAGCGACCAGGAATCGTAAGCCAGCGCAGGAGTCGCGAGGAGAAGAACTCATCCATCCGACCAGGTGCATCGAGGAAGTCCATTGCGCGCCGAGACGGTGGCGTATCCACCACGATCAGGTCGTAGACGCCGTCATTGACGAATTGGTGGAGCACCTCGACCGCAATGTAGTTGTGACTCTGCACGAAACGCGAGGAGATCGATTCGTACATGGGGTTTGCAAGAATCCGCTTCGCCACTGCGGGATCAGGGGCACAGCGCTCGATCATCCCGTCCCACGCCAACTTCATGTCGACCATGGAAGCTGCGAGGCTGCCTTTGGCACCTTCGGGGAGCGCGATTGTGGTAGGTCTGTGTCCAATAGCGCCGACGCCCATGGCACTGGCCAGCCGTTTCGCCGGATCGATCGTGATCACGAGTACCGAGCGCGATGTCTCGATTGCACTCTGGTAGGCAAGCGCAGCCGCAGTCGTCGTCTTACCAACGCCTCCCGCACCTCCGATCACGATGATGCCCTTCTCCATCGCCGTCCGAGCAAGCAGGGAGGGCGTGCTCACGAGAGTGCGACCTCGATCGTCTCGGTGACCTCCTCGACGATGCCATCACCTGCGTTCGGTCCAGCAATGAGGGGGATCTGCACCATCGGCAGCGAGCCGTCGAACGCATCTCGCAGTATCGACTCGTTGCGTACGTGATTCTCCGTGAGCGCATTCCAGAGTGCTACGGCACGGAGCACTCGCTCAGAGTCCTCGCCAAGCAGGTCGAGAAGTCGTGCGCGCTCCTCGTTGAGCAGCCCTGCCGCAACTCTGGCCTCCGACGTCGAGAACACAGACGGGATCACCTTGTTGACGAATCCCATTGCCAACGTCACATCCGTCTCGCGGCGAATCGCGGTCCCAAGCTCGATCGCCTCCTCAACAGGAGTTTCTTCCGCGGTTGTCACCAGGAACGCTACCGTGACCTCAGGATCCGCAAGCAGCGCAGACATCCACTCGGTCTGGTCACGCACCATACCGACCGGGATCAGCGCGCCCACCCCGCGAGTCGCCTGAAGCTGCGACAGGATCTGTCCGGCTGCTGCCGCATCGACGATGATGAGGTCAAAGTGGCCCGCTCGCACCTCGTAGCAGAGCTTGCCGATGACCAGAATTTCTTTGACCCCCGGTGCTGCATTCGCCACGAAATCGAAGGTCTTCGCCAAGGGTCCGAGTCCGCGCGGAATACCGAGCTTGAGGTAGATCCGAAGGTACTCATAGAGCGCGGCCTCGGTATCCATCTCCATGCACCAAAGGTTGGGACGTACCTCCGTCGGCTGGAAACCGATGTGAGGCTGGGAGAAGTATTGGGCGAACTCACCCTTGGGCTCGGCCTCGCAAAGCAACACCTTCTTCCCTCGCTTGGCGGCAAGGAGCGCGAGGGCAAGGGCGATCGTCGTCTTTCCGACTCCGCCCTTCCCGGTCACGAAAATCAATCGCTTGCCAAAGAGCGCCTCGACGCTGGGATCGTCGGCCACACTACGGAGCGGAGAAACCCACCCGGCGCTCGGACTTATTGGGGCCGATCTCAATGTACGCGATCTTTCCCGAGGGAACTCCCACTCTTCGACCACGCTTGTCCGACAACCAGACCACCGGAATGCCAGAGGTCAAGGCGTCATGAATCGCCTTCTCAACCTCTTCTTGAGTGACAGACTCTGCCGCCTCGATCTCGATCTCTCTCGGGGAATCCGAGACTCCAATGCGAATGTCCAACCGGGCCTCCTATCACTACCGACACTGTACGCTAGCGGCCGAAATTCTCCTCCGGGTGCCGCTCGTCCTCTTCTTCATGATTGGCATGGGCCCTTCCGCGAGGACGCGCGCTTCCAAACATGGCTCGAAGCGACGCGGGGTGCGTCAGTGCCATCGTAAGGTGCCCGAGAAAGACGAATGCGAGGAGAAATGCGACAAGGTCATGGATGAAGGTGGCCCCCTGTCGAGTCGCTATCGATACAGGGATATACGAGGCCATGATGAGTCCGGTCAGGAGCATGAGGAGCAGCCCCGCGAAATTTGTGTTCGCATTGAGCTTCTGCCCCGCATTGAAACGAGATGAACGCGGTCCATCAAGCTTGGGTAGTCGCTCGATCCAGCGGCGATCCGCGTCGGTCCACCGAGAAAGCAAAACGAGCGCATCCTTAGTCGGCGAGACTCCTCGGGAATGTACCAGGGCGGACAACACAGGGAGCACCGAGAAGATCCCCACATAGATATGGATGGCGACGATCAGGCTCCGATCCCCTACCGCCACTCCAAGCGGCCCGATGTACAGAATTGCGCCGGTGACCAAGAGTACGATCAGCGACAGTGCCGTCGCGTGATGCATGGTGCGAAAAGCGCTCGGAAAGGGTGTGCGACCTGACTCGTCAGTCATCGCTAGATCACCGGAGGATCAGTACGTCCATTCGAACGCCCGATCCACGCATTCACGGCATACCCCTGCTGCTCCCAATATCCAGGGGTCGCCTGATCGACTGCCCTGATCTGGGACAACCACTTGATCGACTTGTAGCCATACATCGGCGCCACATAAAGTCGCACGGGGCCCCCGTGCTCTCGTGAGATCGGCTGGTCGAACATGCGGGTAGCCACCAGGACATCTCTCCGCATCGCCTGGTCATAGGTAAGTGACTCCGTGTAAACCCCGTCATAGGAGTAGAACTCGAAGGCCTTCACGCTCCGATCAGGCGCGCCGAGTTCGACCAGTGTGGAGAGACGCACGCCAGCCCACGGCACCTTTGGAACCCGCCATCCGGTGACACACTGAAAATCTGCGGTTAGCTTCGTCACCCCAAGCGCCTCGAGGTGAGCGAAATCGAGACTCACCGGCTTGGTGAACAGACCGGAAAGTGCAAGCTGATACCCACCAGTCGAGACCGAGGGGTAACCATTCGTCACGGTGTAAATGCGGAACTGGTCGCCACCTGGCAGGAAATTCGCAAGCGAGCTCCCCGTCGAGGAAAGCGCCGCACCCACCGCGCTTTGAAGCTGTCGACCAAAGAAAAGACCGACGCCCCCTACCGCTCCTGCGGTGAGCAGCGCGCGTCGAGTGAGCGAGAACTCCTTGTGTACGATCGGCTCGTCAGCCATACCTCCACGGTAACGCGTTGGCACACTTGTGCAAACTTGCTCCCTATCGAATCTTCAGCTCACTGCGGTACCGTCGCATCGGTCCGAGATCGACGATGCGCTTCGCGATGCCGCCTATCGCACTTGAGACATCACTCGTGGGATCGTCGACCACTACCGGGAATCCACGATCTCCGCCCTGACGAAGTGCGACGGAAAGCGGCACCTGCCCAAGCAAGGGAACACCGAGTTCAGAGGCAATAGAAGCGCCACCGCCTGCACCAAAGATTTCATAGGAAGATCCGTCATCTCCAACAAAGTACGACATGTTTTCGATCACGCCTCGTATTGGAAGTTTGAGCGCACGCGCCGCCAAGGCACTCCGTTGCGCAACCGAGCTCGCCGCGTCCTGGGGAGTCGTGACGACGATCACCTCCGCCCTTGGGAGAAATTGACCAATCGAGAGGGCAACATCGCCAGTACCTGGAGGCATATCGACCAGCAGATAGTCGAGGTTTCCCCAGAATACGTCCCGAACGAACTGTTCGATCGCCTTATGCAGCATTGGCCCGCGCCACACCACCGGAGTGTTCGGCTCGACGAAGAAACCTACGCTCATCACATTGACACCATGGGCCCGCGGAGGCACCATCAATGTCCCAGCAAGGAGTGGATAATCACCTACACCGAGCATCGGTGGAATTGAAAAGCCATACACATCGGCATCGAGCACTCCGACTCGAAAACCCTCCTTGGCAAGCGCGACCGCAAGATTCGCGGTCATCGAAGACTTGCCGACGCCGCCCTTCCCCGACGAGATGCCGATCACACGAGTCGGGTGCGATTCGTCTCCGAAGGCAATGTCTTGTGCTCCCGCCGAGGACGGCCACTTTGCCTTGAGGAGCTCGAGCCGTGCTCCGAGCTCCTTGAGATGCTCCGTCGACATCGCGTCGAAAGTAAGGTCGGCTCGCGAAAGCTTGTCATCTTCAGCGAGGATCTGCGCAAGCTGGTTTCGAATTTGACCTTGATCAGCCTCGTTCACGCGGGGCTGGCGAATGGTCACTGAAGGCGCACGGAGCATCCCCTTTGAGATCTCGATAAGCCCCAGAGTCACAAGATCGACACCGAGCGTCGGCTCGATGACCATAGCCAACCGACTCCTCAGACCTTCCTCAAATGACGCTGCCACGCTGACCTCCGAATTCTCGGGCATGCCTCCACTCAACGCTAGACGTCAATAGATTCATCAGAGACGGACCCAAGAAACGGCGGAGGTGAGAGTGACGCTCGCAGCGAGGACTCCAGAAACGAACGCCGCAGCATCGACGCAGTTCACCGAGGCAGTCTCCTCGATCGTCGATGCGTTTGGAGACCCTACACGGCGATCCATCTATCTCTACGTACAGGGACAGGAGGGTTCGAGTGCGAGCGATGTCGCAGCGCATTTCGCCCTGCACCCAAACGTCGCCCGGCACCACCTCGACAAACTGGTGCTCGGTGGCTATCTCGAGTTCGATATCGCCAAGATGTCGAGTTCGAAGGCGGGTCGCCCGTCCAAGGTCTACCGAGCGTCGAAGAAGCGCTCACTCTTCGACCGAGAGCGCAAACAGTTCGAACTCCTCTCGATGCTGCTCTCCCGTACGCTCAAAGCACTTCCACAAGAAGTTGCGGAGCGGCTCTCCGAAGAGGTTGGGGTCGAATACGGTCAAACCATTGCGAAGGAGCTCCCCAACCACCCCTACTCGAATGAAGACTTGCGAGAGATCGTGGGTGCAATTGCAGAGGCGCTCAGCGCGCATGGATTCTCTTCCGAAGGGGAGGCTAGGGCCACCCATCTTCGGGTGATCAATAACTCCTGCCCGTTTGGTTCCACCGCAGTAGAACACCCCGTGCTCTGTGCGGTCGATCGAGGGATCATAAAGGGGATGCTTGGGGCCCTCTACGATGAGCCACGGCCACTCACGCTTCGGTCGAAGGCACGCGGCGACGGCGATTGCTCGGTCGCGCTCTAGTCGTCCCAGTAGCGCTGCTCTTTCCAGGGATCGCCAAACATGTGGTAGCCATTGCGCTCCCAGAACCCCGGGGCATCCGCGTTCAAGTACTCGATGCCGCGCAACCACTTCGTCGACTTCCAGAAGTAAAGACGAGGGAAGAGAAAGCGTAACGGATAACCGTGGTCAGGTTCGAGTGGCTCGCCTTCGTATTCATAGGCCACCATTGCCACATTGGCACGGAGATCCTCCAGAGGAATGTTCGCCGTGAACCCGAACTCTGCGTGACACAGCACATGGGTCGCCTGGGGGAGGGGGCGCACGAGTGATTCAAGGGTCTCGAACGCCACGCCCTTCCAGTTGGTGTCGAACTTAGACCACTTGGTCACGCAATGGATATCAGTGGTGATCTCGAACGGACTGAGCTCCTTGACTTCGTCGAAGGTCAGTGTCACTTCATTCTCGACGGCGCCGTAGATCCGAAGGTCCCATTTGGACAGATCCTTGTAGATCGGCACACTTCCCGCGTGAAGCACCGGGAAGCGATCGGTGAAGTACTGACCCGGAGGAAGGCGGTCAGGAGCGATTCCGCGCCCTGCGAGTTCCTTTCGGTTTCGATCGAAAAAGCTCATAACCGAAGGCTAGCCCAGTCGCCCCGCTAACTCAGTGCCGGAGGCGGCACGACATTGGCAAGCTGGTACGCGGCTCGCACCTCGGATTTGACCTGTCCTAGCAGCGAGGGCGCGATCTTCTCGGCGAACATCTTGTCGAACTGACCAACGGCCTCTTTGGGGAGATGACGCTGCTGTACGTCCATGAGACCCATGAAGAGATGGCTCACGGCGTAGTTGGGGGCAATCGTTGTCGCCTCTATTTCGATCTCGATCCCCTGATTGACCAACGCTCGGGCATGATCCTTGCGCCCAGCCTGATAGAACAACCAGCCCTGATACGCGAGTGCTTGAGGTTGAGTGGGGTCCGACTTCAAGACCTGGGAGAAGACCTGAAGTGCGGCAACGTCAGAACCTTGACTCGCCAAAAGCTCCCCCTGCAAAATGTCCTGCTGCATCGTGATCTGTGCCATCTGACCGGACTGTGCACTCGGCCCGAAGACGCCCCACGCCAAGAGACCGACACCACCACCCAAGAACAAGAGGGAGCCACCAAGGAGCGCTTTTCGAGCCGGGGAGATGGTGGAGAGCCACAACAGGCGCGGCGTCGACCTTCCTCGCACTTCTCGGGCACAAGCCTCGTCTCCCGAGGATACGGCCATCGCTTCGGACGCACTCGTTCGACGAAGGGCCATAGCGACAAGTGCAGCAACCACTACCCCGAGGGGGAAGAGCCACAACAGGCTGTTGATCCCGCCAGTTGGTGGGGACATCAGGATCGACGAGCCGTACGAGGACTCAAGCCCATCGACGATCTGGGTGTTCGTCTCACCAGCGTGAACTTGTCGAACGATGTACTCGCGCATGGTGAACGAGGCAGCGCTCTGGGAGTTGTAGATAGACAGGTCGATACAGCTCGGGCATCTGATCTGCTTCTCGAGTGTCACGATGCGAGCGGAGGCAGTCTGATTCGCGTGCCCAAGTGCGTACGCAGCACCCAAGGACCCAAGGACGGAGACCAAAACGATGCCCCATAGGTACCGGCGCCATCGACGCGGCGGGAGTTGATTCTCAACCAACGGGTGTCCCCTTGGCAACGACGATGATGTGCTCGAGTTGCGTGGCCGATATCGCACCAACGATCTTGGTGAGCACCACACCGGTCGGTGAGATCACGAAGCTCTCGGGAGGTTGATCGACACCCCACCTCAACGCGTTCGAGCCGCTCGTATCGGCGATCGCGGGCCACGTGGCACCGTAATGCCCAAGGAACGCGGTCGCAGCAGCGCTTGAGTCGTCATAATCAACCCCAAGTACATAAGCGTTTCCATGCTCCGCTCGAAGGAATGACTTGAGCTGGGGCTCCTCTGTTCTACACGCGACGCACCAAGACGCGAAGAAGTTCACGACTACGAAGTGCCCCTGAAGTGTCACCAACGAAGCATGCCCACCGGTAATCGTCGCCCCATTCAACGGAGGCGCTGGCTTGAAGAGCAATGGGGAGAACGCAGTGGTAGTGGTGGCTGGCTTCCGTGTACCAACGAATACCGCGAAGATCAGGAACGCGATACCCACCACGATGGCACCGATCTTGAGTGGCCGACCTGATCGAAGTGCTCGTGCGGCGTCAGCTCGTGGCTTCGTCGAAGGCGAGGTGAGCGAAGACTGGGTCACTCGCCACCCCCTACCGCTACTGGAGTCTCCTCGGGAAGCGCAACGTCTTGGGCGCCACGGCGACGTCTTCGCAGCAGTGGGACGTACGCCGACCAAAGTCCTCCCACCGCCACCATGGCTGCACCAACCCATAACCATGAGATGAGAGGCTGGATGATGATCCCGATGGCTAGCGGAGCATCCGCGGCCTTCGAGGTCGGTGTTGCATCAATCGTCAAATAGACGTCATACGTCCAGCGCACCGCGACTGCGGGCATGCCCACGGCTTCGGTGTAGGTCCCATATTGAGAGATCGCCGGGTGGTAGGGTCCCGCGCCATTCACGAGCACGTTCGCCTCGTAACTGCTTCTCGAAGGCGTCACGACGTTCTGGGCCCCGAGGTAGGTCAATCGCTCTCCATTGAAGGTGGCACTCTGACCTGGGCGGAGGTGGAGCTCGCCTTGATGGCCGAAGGCGGTTGCGCTCACCATTCCCATGGCAACGACCAGGACGCCAAGGTGCGCAAGTGCGCCGCCACCCGTGCGAAGAAGTCGCTCGATGGCACTGCCTTCACGAGTTCGACTCGAGCCTCTCAAGCCTTCGATCGTGGCCCCAAGCGCAAACCCTGCCACTGCATAGGTCACGATGACGTAGAGACGATGCTCGCCCGCAACCACGGCCCCCACGCAGATGGCTGCGCCAACCACCGCTGGAAGGAGCAATCGATCCGCAAGCCGGGAGAACTGCATCGCTCGCCAGCCCACCAGAGGGCCAATCCCGAGGAAGATCATGAGCAGGAGGCCAAGTGGGATCGCAAAGCTGTTGAAATAGGGGGTACCTACTGTCACCGCCGAGCCCGACGTGGCCTGGACCAGCAGAGGAAACGAGGTTCCCAAGAGCACGACGAGCGCAAACGCGCCAAAGAGTACGTTATTGATCGCCATCACCGTCTCGCGGTTGACACCCACTGCGAGCTTCCTGCCCGCACGCAGATCGTCCGCGCGCGCGACCACGATTCCGACCACGAAGATGACCACCGCGCCAAAGAACACGATGAGAAGCGTTCCAAGGCTCGAGTCGGAGAATGCGTGGACCGACTGCACGACTCCGGAACGCGTGAAGTAAGTCCCCAATATTGTGAGGGCAAAACCTGAGCTCACGAGGGCATAGTTCCACACAGAGAGTGTCCTCCGACGCTGCTGTGAAAGTGTCGAGTGGAGGTAGGCGGTCGCACACAGCCACGGAAGGAATGCCGCGTTTTCGACGGGATCCCACGCCCAGAATCCGCCCCATCCCAGCACCTGATACGACCACCACGCACCTAACGTGATGCCGATTGTGAGGCAGATCCATGCGATGATGGACCATCGACGCGTCCGCTCCAGCCAGAGGTTTGAGTCCTCCCTCGAGATGAGCGACGCGCTGGCGAATGCAAAGGGAACCGTCATCCCTACGAATCCGAGATAGAGGAACGGTGGATGCACCGCCACCAGGGGATACTGCTGAAGGAGTGGATTCGGGCCCTGACCGTCTGCAACCACATGGGAAGCGGTGGCGAATGGAGTCGCTGGGCCAGCGAGCAGTACGAGGAAGAACAGGTAGACGACCGAAGCAATAAGCAGCGCATACGTGGCCGTCCATGACGTATCCAGCCGTCGCGTCACCCGCACCATGGCCGCAACGTAACCACCGAGGACAATCGCCCAGAGCAGAAGAGAGCCTTGCAGCGCCGACCACATGCCCGTGATCGAGAAGAGGAGCGGCGTCTCAAGCGAGTTGTTGGCCGCAACGTAGCTCAGGGAAAAGTCATGGGAGACAAAGGCGTGCTCCATCACGACACCTGCGGCAACGATGGCCACAACGGAGACCACCAACAACGACCGCGCTTGCCGAACGAGTGACACCTGCCGTCGCCTGGTCGCCAGCCCAAAGAGCACCACCGCGACGAAGGCACAGACGGTCGAAGCCAACACCGAGGCCTGTCCAAGAGTTGCGTCCACTACGAGGTGCCACCCGCATGGGTAATACGACCGGGATGGGCAGCGACATAGTTCGCAGAATGCTTGATCATGATCTGATCGGAGATGAAGCTCGAGCCTGAGAAGTGACCAACCACCACCACGGGCACGTTGGGCTGAAAGAGCTGCGGGGGCGCACCGGTTTCAATGACTCGAACGACCGAGTGGTCGAACCTCACACCGAAGTCGACTCCCACTGAAGTGGGAGTGATCGAATGAGGCACCACCACTCCTTCCATTCGAAAGGTCGAGTTCCCAAGCGCACTGCGCATCGCCACGGCCTGTTTGACCGTGTAGAAATAGACCAATGCAGAGGTCAAGCCCTTGTAGAGCACGGCCCCGAGACCAATCACCACCACCGCGAGAACGGTCACCGCGATCCAACGCTTCTTCGACGAGGCTCGGGGCGCCGCTACCGGCGGCTTCCACTCCACGCCGTCAACTCGTTGCTCCGTGGACAGCACGCGGCTCATCGACCTTCGTCTCGCCGCTCATTCTGTGCGACCCGAACAGGAAGCATGGCACGCGCTCGAGCCGCCCTCGATGCGCGGGCCACCATCACTGCATAGCTCGCGAGGACGATCGTGACCACGAGGTAGCCTGCCTCGACAAATGGGTTCGACATTGAATCTCCTTCTCGGAAGTTACGGTGCGGAGACGCGCTCTTCGATTGCGTGGTCGAGCTGCCGGTCAGATGCACTTTGGCGAAGTCGTGCAGTCTCGTATCGATTGATCAAGAGCCAGACATAGACCAGGGTAAATGCCACAAACCCAAGGAGCAGTGTCCACGCCATTTCGCCGTGGACCTTGGGGCTGAGCGATGCGTTGAAGACGGTGGCACTTTGGTGAAGGGTTTTCCACCAGACCACACTCTGATGGACGATAGGCACATCGACGAATGCGATCAACGCCATGACGGCAGCGCGCTTCGCACGCTTCTCAGGGTCGTCAATCGCACTCCGAAGTGCAAGGTATCCCACGTACAGGAGGAAGAGCAGCGCGGTGGTCGTCAGACGCGCGTCCCACGTCCACCACACATGCCAGGTCGGCCGACCCCAAATCGAGCCAGTCACCAACGTGAGGGCGGTGAAGACGACCCCGATCTCAGCCGACGCCGCACTCAGCAAGTCCCATTCCGGTCGACGCGTTCTCTTCCAGAGATACAAGATGGCCGCCACGGAGGTCACTCCATAGGCCAAATAAGCCACCCACGCGACCGGAGGGTGGATGTACAGCAGTCGAACCAGTTGACCCATGAATACGTCAGGCGGGGTCAACCAAAGACCGTAGATGTAGGTCGCAGCGACGAGCACCAGGGCAGCGATGCCGATCGAGTTGGTGAGTGTCCGCTTCTTCAAATCTCTCTCACTCCTCGAGAACCGTGCCGAATACGAGTGTTCCGACGCTGCAGTAGACGACGGCAAAGACCACGAGTAAACCTAGCCACGGGTTTCCAACCCCAATTTTAGAGTTGAGATAATCTTGCCATGCAACGGTTGCACTCAGCAAAACAGGAGCGACGACCGGTAGCACCAAAAGCGGGAGCAACGTCTCGCGTTGGCTGTTCGAGATCATTGCCCCTACGATCGTGGTAACCCCGGCAATGCCCACTGTGGCGGCGATACACGTCGCTCCCAAAAGCGGGATTGCATGGAGAGTGGCGCCGTACAGGACAACGATCTCGAAGGCCAACACCAGCTCCAGAAGGATCATTTGAATGACGACTGCGAGAAGTTTGCCGAGGTAGACGCCGCCAGGAGAGATGTCGTAGATGGCGAGCGCACTCTTCGTCATGTTGGTCATCTCGATCGAAGCACTCCGCTGCGCAGCAATGATCATCGCGAACAACGTCGCAACCCAGTACAGGCCCGGAGCGATCTTGGTGAGAAGCTGAGGATACTCATTGAATGCGAAGGCGAAGAGGATCAGTACGACGAATGAAAACGGAAGTACCTGGTTGGAGACCACATGCGAGCGAATCTCGATCCGAAGGTCCTTCCGGCAGATCAGCCACGCATCCCGGAGCATGTCAGCTCTGGTTCCCGACCACTACGCCTGATCGAATTTCGACGCTCCGTGTGGCAATTCCATCTTCCGGACGGACCTCATGCGAGGCATAGATGACCGTCTTGTGCTCGCGCACCGACTCATGAAGATAGGTATCGAGCAACGCCTTGGTGCGTTGGTCCAACGAGGCGTGTGGTTCGTCGAGCAAGAGCAGTTCCCCCCTCCGCCCAAGGCCCGCTACCAATGTCACCTTCCGGCGCTGACCCGCAGAGAGTCGCCGAACCGACACCGATACGAGGCGAGAGGGGAGCTCGAATCGCTCGAGGAGTTCGTCGAACCTCGCGCGAGGCGTCCGGGTCGCCCGTGCGGCGAACTCGAGGTTCTCCCCCACGGTGAGATCGTCATAGATCAGCGCCTCATGACCCACGTAATTGACGCTTCGGCGAACGGCCCTTCGGCCGTCATCGTCGGAGAGATCCTGGCCGAACACGATCGCACTCCCACGTCGTGGGGTGGCCAGACCCGCAATCGTCCGGAGGAGAGTGGACTTTCCCGACCCATTCGGCCCGAAGAGCAACACGAGTTCACCTTCGTACGCGTCGAAGGTGGCGTTTGCTAGCGCTGGGAACTCACCGAGGACGACGACACAGCCAGAGAGCCCCACGACCTTCCGCGCAGAGTGCGCAGGTCCCGGGTGCAAAGATTCGTCGGTCAACCGATTCCCATGACACGGTCGTAGTCCGAGCGCACCATCATCTCGACCAACTCCTCGAAACTGACCGTAGGTGACCACCCGAGTCGCTCCTTCGCCTTGGCAGGGTCTCCAACCAGGAGGTCGACCTCCGCAGGCCGAAAATACCGCTCGTCGAGCTTGACGTGCTCTTGGTAGTCGAGCCCGAGCACACGAAATGCGATCTCACAAAACTCCCGCACCGAGTGCGTTTCACCGGTCGCGACGACGTAATCCTCCGCAACGTCCTGCTGGAGCATCCGCCACATTGCCTGGACGTAATCGAACGCATAACCCCAGTCACGTTGGGCATCGAGGTTGCCAAGGTAGAGATCCTGATCGAGACCGGCTGCGATACGAGCAACCCCGTTGGTGATCTTCCGAGTCACGAACTCGAGTCCCCTCCGAGGAGACTCGTGATTGAAGAGAATC
Organism: Acidimicrobiales bacterium; assembly: GCA_049964275.1. GTDB lineage: Bacteria > Actinomycetota > Acidimicrobiia > Acidimicrobiales > Acidimicrobiaceae > JAJYZP01. The sequence continues at coordinate 12,917 of JBMFXL010000004.1, forward strand.
CCTGAACAGGCGTACATGCCGTAGGACTCGCGATAGTTCACGGTGATCCAATGGCCGTACACCTTGGCGACGCCGTAAGGACTCCTGGGATAGAAAGGTGTCGACTCTGACTGCGGAACTGCCTGCACCTTCCCGAACATCTCCGAAGACGACGCTTGATAAAAGCGAATGGCAGGATCAACCATACGGATCGCATCGAGGAGCCTCGTTACTCCGAGCGCCGTCGTCTCCCCCGTGAAGACCGGCTGGCCCCACGATGTCTGCACGAACGACTGGGCGGCGAGGTTGTAGACCTCCGTGGGACGGTGCTCTCGAAGGATCGACATCATCGACACTTCATCGAGAAGATCTCCGCTCACGAGGGTGATTCGATCTTGAATATGGGCAATCCGTTCGAAGCTCGTGGTCGACGAGCGACGAATCATCCCAACGACTTCGTACCCGAGCGAAAGAAGGAACTCTGCGAGGTAGGAGCCATCCTGACCGGTAATACCCGTGATGAGTGCCTTGTTCATTACCATGACCCGTTCGTACTCGAGGCTAAACCAATTCGCCTCACTCTAATACCTCGGTGCACGTCCCTCTCGAAGCGCATTCGCCATGGACAGGATGCTCTCGGTCGGCGGCAGCCCGTTCGCACATTCCGGCGCTGGCACGAGCTCTCCCAGACCTACGCGGAAGGTCAGCTCACCTGCCCAGACATGGTCCCTGGCGTCGGCACTCTGACCGTCGCCAGGGGGTCCATTCCTGATCTTGGCCGAGACCTCATCGATCGTCACTGCCACGACCGAGGTCGAACGTAGCTCCGCCTTGGTTGGCGGTCGAAGCTCGCTCCAACGTCCTGGAACGATCGCCTCTGTGAAATTCTCGAGTGCCTCAAGCTTCTCTTCCTCGCCGAGGAGTCGACCTCGCCCGAATACGACCACCGACTCATAGTTGAGCGAATGTTCGAACGCCGATCGTGCGAGCACAAGACTCGAGACCGACATGACCGAAAGGCACAGCGCCCTGCCTGAAGAGCCCTGTCGAATGAGCCGAGAGATGTGAGACCCATGCAGCAGTAGCTCAGCACCAGCACGTACGTACATGGTCGGTATGACGACTGGGAGACCCTCCTCGACAAGACCGACGTGGCACACTCGATGTCGATCGAGGATCTCGTTGATCACCTCAGGATCATACGAAGCCCTCTCGCGGGAGCGTCGAATGGTACTTCGACCAGACCTCACCTGCTTACCCATGCGTCAATACTACCGACAGGTAGCATTGAGGTAGAGCGGAATGCAAACGTTCGCAATGGTGAAGAGTATCCGCCCGGCATCTTGTGTAAGGTTGCCTAGACATCGCCACGATGACAACACTTTTGAAGGAGGGAGGTACCAGCATTGACTCGACGATCCGGCAGGATGCCAGCAGCGGATCGTAGGGACATGTTGATCGAGACGGCTATCGAGACCTTCGCGAAGAAGGGCTTCTACGCCACGACGATGGAAGAGGTCGCCTCTGCGGCAGGGATTACCAAGCCAGTGATCTATCAGCATTTCGAGTCGAAGCGTGCACTCTATCTCGCCATACTCACTCACGTAGGTACTGAGATGATCACGGCGATGAGAGAAGCAACCGCGGGGGCCATGACGCCTCACCTCCGCTTCGACCGAGGCTTCGAGGCATACTTTCGATTCGTGTACGAGCACAAGACCGCCTTCGAACTCATCTTTGCATCCGGTCCTCGTCGCGATCCAGAGTTTCGAGAGATCGTCAATCGCGTTGAGGAGGAGATCGCCGAGCATGTGACTCGGGAAATCCACGCCAATATCGACGACGCACATCGACGTCTCGTGGCCGCAGGAGTGCAGTCCCTTGCAGAAGGGATCATCAGGCGTTACATGAAGGAGCATGCCAAGGAGCTCGACGCGAACGGCAACGAACTTCCCTTTGAAGATTCCGTAGCCCACATATGGTGCCGTCGAATGTCCAATCTCATGTGGGCCGGCCTGCGCGGACTCAAGCGAGACAGCTCAGCAACAGGGGACTGACGTTCCGCTGGAAACGGCGCCAGCATCGACGCCGAGCAAATCGTGCACGTGTGGGAGGGGTCGCGCTCTCACGATGAGTCGCAGCCAAGATGTGGCATCGAACACCCTCGGCCCCGAACGTGGCAAGAAGCTACCCTGGCTCCATGCATGTTCGAACGGTCACCATCGTGTACGTCTTGGTGCTCATCGCGACCGTGGTGAGTGTTGATTTGGTCTTCTTCAGGCACCACACATGGGCGAGACTTCTCGTTAACATCGGTCTCGTGCTGGTGTTCCTCGCGTTCTTTCTTCGCTTTAGAAGTGCACTGGCTGGGTAAACTCTTCGCGTGGCACGCCCATTGGTCCGGTCACCACCAGGGAGATTCTGGCCCGTCGAACATTAACACCTCTCATAGAGGCAGCACATTCCTTATCAACTATTTGATGTACATACCACTGATCGCCCGCGCAACGACGAGGCGCTGGATCTCCGAGGTGCCTTCAAAGATGGTGTAAATCTTCGAGTCGCGATGCCAACGCTCGACGGGATAGTCCTTCACGTATCCGTATCCTCCGAGGATCTGAATGGCATCATCGGTCACCGACACCGCAGTCTCGCCTGCAACGACCTTAGACATAGAGCCCTCACCGTGTTCAAAGCGCTGACCATTTGCTGCCATCCAAGCAGCTCTCCACACCAGAAGCCTCGCTGCGTCGATCCGCATTGCCATGTCTGCAAGCTTGAACGCGATCGCCTGATTCTCGATGATCGGTCGACCGAACTGGCGCCGCTCCTTCGCATACTCAAGCGAGTATTCGTAGGCAGCTCGAGCGATCCCGATCGCTTGCGCGCCAACGAGAGGACGCGACGCCTCGAAGGTCGCCATCGCGGCTTGGGTTGACGCCCGCTTACCCTCACGAGCACGCCCGAGACGCTCTTCGAGTCGTTCACGCCCACCGAGCAGCATCGCACCTGGAACCTTGACGTCCTCGAGGATGACCTCAGCGGTGTGGGAAGCGCGAATCCCCATTTTGGAGAACTTCTGCCCCTGCCTCAGGCCAGGAGTACCAGGAGGCACGATAAAGCTCGCCTGCCCTCGCGAGCCAAGCTCAGGGTCTACGCTCGCAACGAC
>JBMFXL010000005.1:0-15953 GCA_049964275.1 Acidimicrobiales bacterium
GATTTCTCGGCGCCACGCCAGCCGAGCGGCTGAATGAACTTTCAAATGGTGGCTATGACATTTATACGACGTTGGACCCAACGCTGCAGGCAGATGCCGATGCAGCGGTGAGAGCACGACTCCCCAATACAGGTGGGAAGTTCACCTCAGCGTTGGTCTCGGTGAATCCTGCGAACGGTTATGTTGAGGCACTTGTCTCGGGGAATCCTCAGGGCGGCGCCGGCGGCTACGACGTGGTGACTGGTCGCGGAGGTACCGGACGTCAGCCCGGCTCGACCTTCAAGCTCTTTACGCTGATGGCCGCGCTTCAGCAGGGCTACAGCCCCAACGACACCATCGATGGCACGGCACCGTGTACGTTTACGCTTCCCCATATCGTCCCCAATCCCTACATTGCGAACAATGCAGAGCCAGGTAAGGGGATCGTGACCATCTCCACGGCGACCGCGGACTCGATCAACTGTGCCTACATTCGACTCGGCGTCAACGTCGGCCTGAACAACGTGGTGAATATGGCCCACCTACTTGGAGTAACTTCTCCGGTACCCGCAGTACCTTCGATGGTGATCGGCTCGGTCGATGTCACCCCCTTGGAGATGGCGAGCGCGTATGCCACCGTTGATGACCTTGGGATCTACCACAAGCCCATCTTTGTGACCAAGATTACGAACAGTGCAGGCAATACCGTCTTTACCCAGCCGGTCGTGGGTCATCGCGTGGTAGCGGCGCAACTCTGTGAAGTTGCGATTTCGGTGCTTCAACAGGTCATCTCCCGAGGGACAGGAACCGCGGCGAACATCTCGCGTCCTGCTGCTGGCAAGACCGGCACTACTGACAACTTCACCGACGGATGGTTCGATGGTTTCACTCCGCAGTTGGTGACCTCGGTATGGATGGGTGCACCGGCAGGATCCATCTCTATGCAGCCGCCTGCAACTCCTGAGGTTGTCTACGGGGGTACCTATCCCGCCGAGATCTGGGGCTACTACATGTCCCGTGCGATGTCGTCCTATCCGGTCCTTGGATTCACCGCACCACCGAGCGGGGCGATTGGACCCGGTAAGTTCATCGTTGCGGTGGATTCTCCTGGTTCGATTACCTCTTCCACGACGACTACGTCAACGACGTCAACGACATCAACGACGGTACCTTCGACGACCTCTACGGCCATCGCGACGACCACAACGTCAGGCACGACGACGACCACGTCGTCAAGCACGACCACAACCTCAACCACCTTAGGAAGCGGGTAATCAGCGTGAGCACTTCGGAGTCCTTCGGATCTGCGCTCGATCGGATCGGAGGGATCGAGCGAGAGGTCGCTTTACTACGGCGATCCCTCGAGAGCCACGAGGTCGCTCGATCGCTGGCACTCGCCGTGGGGGAGCGAGATACGAAGATATCGGCGTTGCGCGAGGCCCAAGGTCGTGCGGAGGCCCTGGCCGAAGATGAGCAGCGTATTGAAGGTGAGGTCAAAGTGCTACGAGAGAAGCTCGTGGCGCTCCGGCGTCACGCGACGAGTGACATGGCGTCGGACTTCCGAGGTGCGGACGCGCTCGAACATGAGATCACGGCCACCAACGAACGACTCGAGGCCCTCGAACTCGAGGCCCTCGAACTGCTCGAGTCCCAGGAGGCTGCCGAAGGCGATGCTGCCGAACTCGAGGAAGCGACCTCCGCGAGTAGCTCGGGGGTTGCCGCGCTGGAGGTCTCGTGGGAGGAGATTTCCTCCGAACTCACCTCTCGAATCGCTCAGCTAGATCGTGAACTCGAGGAGGCGATCGGACTCCTCGATCAGCGCAGCGCGGATCTCTATCGCAGAATCTCGGGAACCCAGCGTCGGTTGGTGCTTTCGAGGGTCGATGGGGGTCACTGCGAGCTCTGTGGTGCGACGATCTCTCCGTACGAACGAGGCAAGCTCGAGCACCTCGGTGATCTGCAGGAGCTGACCGCCTTTCCGCGCTGCGAGGAGTGCGGCGCCATTCTTCGACCTTAGGTATCAGACCCTTAGCGGGGAGCGTGGTAGGGGTCTCTGGCACCGCCTCTCATTCCTCCAAGGGCTGGCTTTCCTCCGGCCGATCTCGTCCGAGCTTTCACTGAAGTTGGCGCGTCGATGGGTCGATAACGTTGATATCTGGATGAAGAGTCGCCACCTGCCCGGGACGGAACCCACGATTTCTTGGCGCATGAGTTCCCCTTGGAGGAGTGGACGTTGCGAATCGTGTTCGAGGGAAACCTCGCTCCGACCGGAAGCTATGGTCTGGTCAATCTGAATCTTGCGCACGCGCTTGCTCAACTCGGGCATGAGGTGTCGCTGGTGGGATTCGACATTGAGTCGTCTCGGCTCGCGGACGTGGCGGCCCAGCTGGATCCACCCGTGCCTACGCTCACCATCGGGGAGTCGTCCCAACCCACCGAGGTGCGGATCCGTCAGTCGTGGCCCCCATATTGGGAGAGGCGGGACCCTGACGAGAAGCTGGTCGTGATCCAGCCATGGGAGTTCGGTTCGGTTCCCCTCGAGTGGCTACCGGGAATCGCGAACGTCGATGCCATTTGGGTGCCGAGCGCATACGCAAAGCGTGGCTACCTCCAGTCGGGTATCGACCACTCGAAGGTCTTTGTGGTACCCAACGGCGTGGAAGACCAAGCTTTTCGACCCTTGCGAGCTCACGACGTCCGGAATGGCCTCAAACTCGTCTACGTGGGAGGTTCGATACCTCGCAAGGGACTCGACGTTCTGATCGGTGGTCTCGATACGCTACCCGATGCCGTACTAGGGCAGGTAGCGCTCACTATCAAGGAGATGGGACGCGACACGTTCTATCGAGGGCAGTCGATCCTGGAGGACGCCCTAGCGAGTCACCCGAGGGTGGCAGCCCGAGCCACGGTCGAACGGCGATTCCTCTCGCGTGATGACCTCCTTTCGCTCATGGCCGATGCGGACGTCTTAGCGCACACCTATCGGGCCGAAGGTTTTGGCCTGCCCGTGCTCGAGGCTATGGCGCTCGGTGTCCCGGTCCTCCATACGCGTGGTGGTGCCACGAACGAGTTCTGCCTTCCTGAGTTCTCGATGACCGTACCGTCGTCGGTTGCGCTCTCAGAACAGGCACGCGTCGGTGCTCAGCCCGTCGTGGATCAGGCGTATTGGCTTGAACCTGACGTTGCTGAACTCGGTGCATCCCTCGAACGACTACTTCTGGGCGCGATCGATCTCGACGCTATGGCGGAGAAGGCACAGCTCAATGCCGTGCGGTACCGGTGGAACGAGGTCGCAGCGATCGCCTTTGGGGCGCTCGAGGCGCTGATCGCTCGGCGGAGTCCCGATGATGCGCTGTCGCGGCTGGTGGGAGAGATGGACTCGCTCGAGTTCGGGCGGGCTGGTGAGGTTGCGAGGGTGGCTTCCTGGCTGGTTGGCATCGGAGACTTCTCCTCGGCGGCACAGTTGGCCGAGTTGGCGCTCGAACAGGTGGAGATCGGACAGCGACCGATGGTCGCCCAAACTGGGGCCACGCTCGCACGCCTCCGGGTGACCAATCCCGATGTATGGTCGGTCGGTCCTTTTCGGAGCATGATCGTATCCCGGGGATTTCGCAAGAATCGTGGATTTGGGTACGTCCATGATTTCGAAGGCGACAAGGAGGTGACCCTTACAATCGCGACACACCTCTCCAAACATTTTGCGGGCGCGACCTCCATCCTCGACATCGGGTGTGGCAAGGGCTCGATGTTGCGAGCGCTTCGGGCGCAAGGGAAGAAGGTGCAGGGAGTCGAGATCGATCCACATCTCGTGTCCGAGTTGCGCGAGGACGGATTCATCATCCATCCCGCATACGTCCCCTCCGGACTCGACTCCCTCTCGGTCGGACACTTCGACGGCGCATTTCTCGGCCATATTGTCGAACACCTCACCCCAACGGACACCGAATCCCTCCTCGAGTGGCTCTTCGAGCACATCGACGACCACGGGGTCGTAGTGATTCAGACCCCGAACTTTCAGCTCCCCGTCGTCTCCTCGTCGAACTTCTGGCTGGATGCCACCCATATTCGTCCGTATCCGGTCGAGCTGTTGAAGGCGATGCTCCTCAATTCGGGCTTCGTGCCCGTCGAAGGTGCGAGTCGACCGATACCAGAGATTGCCCCTCTTGATATCGCAGTCGTGGCACGCAGGATCCCACGCCTCGCTCCCCGGAGCGCTCTCGTTTCTCGAGCAGAACGACCCGTTGTCGCCCATTTCGGGCTCTTCGATGGAGTCTCGGGCTTCGCACGGGCCTCGGAGCGTTTACTTGACGAGGTACAGTTCGAGTCGAGCGGAGTGGATCTCATAAGAGTCAACTTTGGCGCAGAGACCCGTGCGCCTTTCGCCGTTCAGCCATTCGCGGTTGGCAAAGACATCGTTGCCGACGTAGCGATCGTCGACCTTCCCTTGGGATGGATTCCTGAGGTGTCCCCCCGTATACAGGCACGGCGCAAAATCGTGCGTACGACCTTTGAGGCGACACCGGTACCCGCGGAGATGGTTGCCCTGCTGAATGGCTTCGACGAAGTGTGGAGCTTCTCCTCATTCGATCGGGAGATCCTCATCGAGAGTGGGGTCGATGCCTCTCGAACCCATCGGATCGTTCCGGCGATGCTCGAAGGAGGCTTCGAGGAGACCACCGAGGTGTCGACGTCGTCAGCGCCTCGAGGAACCGACGCCGTCAGGTTCCTCTCGGTCTTCGAGTTTTCGGAACGTAAGGATCCTGCGGCGCTCCTTGAGGCGTTCGTCAAAGTGGCTGCGAAGGGGCTCGACGTCATGTTGACAGTGAAACTCAGCGGTATCACCCGTTCGGAGTTTCTCGCGTGGTATGAGGCGAAGGAATATCCCTTGACGTACCTTTCGCGGATCGAGATCATCGACCAGCGCCTCGACGAGACGGCACTTCAGGCGCTCTACCGGGATGCCGATGTGTTCGTCCTCCCATCGCGTGGCGAGGGTTTCGGGCTCCCGTTCCTCGAGGCGCTGCTCGGTGGAGTGCCACTCGTCGCACCCGACGTCGGGGGTCACCGAGACTTCTGCGACGAGTCGAATACGGTCTTCGTACGGAGCTTCCCCGAGGTCGTTCAGGATGGCACCATGCCGGCGCTCTTCCACGGCACGCGTTGGCGTGCGGTAGATGTCGATGCACTTGCAGATGCCATGGAACGAATGGCGATCGACGACGAGCTTCGCCGAACCCTGGCCATGAATGCGCCACAGGTACGCGAACGGATGCATGCGCTTTCCAGGCGGGCTGAGGTCACTGCTCGCCTGCTCGCAGGGCTTGTCACGCACGCGAGCGATGAGGACCCTCCTCGTGGCTCATCCCGCAATTGAACACTGGATGAGCCCTACCGGTACTGCTTCCCTGGCATCGAGCCTCGGTACGGTCGTATGCGTGGAGCTTTCCGGAGGCTAGGCAGTAGCTACGTTGTCGCTGGTGAAGCGCCTTCGAGGCGCGGCAGTTCGCCGAACGCGATAGCGAGCATTGAGAGCCCTGCACCCTGGAATCCGTCCGCCGGGTACTGGACCACTTCGTCCTCGCGCCTCGCTCCGAGGCAGTAGAGGAATGGGAGGTAGTGATCGGGCGTAGGGATCGAGAGGCGAGCATCGTCGCCGAGTTCGTCGTAGTGGGCGAGAGACTTGTCCTCGCGTGCCTCGATCAAGGTTCTCACCGTTGCGTCGAAACGTCGCGTCCAGTCGAACGGGGCAGCTGAGAGCCCACCTGGTGCGGTGAAGGTTGCCCGAAGATTGTGCACGATGTTGCCGGATCCAAGCACGAGGATGCCCTCGTGGCGGAGCACCTCGAGGCGGCGGCCGAGATCGTAGTGGAATGCTCCCGGCTGAGTGGCATCGATCGAGAGCTGGATCACAGGAATGGAGGCGTCGGGAAACATGTGTACAAGCACGGACCAGGTCCCATGGTCGAGCCCCCATTCGACGTCGAGCACTACGTCGAGTGGTGCAAGTACTTGGGCGACTCGAGTTGCGAGGTCTGGAGATCCTGGAGCGGGGTACTGCACCTGATAGAGCTCGGTCGGAAACCCGGAGAAATCGTGAATGGTGCGCGGTGTCGAGACGGCGGTGACACCTGTTCCATTCGTGTACCAATGAGCGGAGATACAGACGATCCCCCGTACCTCGCCAAGCTGTTGGCCAAGCGCGCGCCATTTGGGTGCCCAGGGGTTGTCTTCGACCGCGTTCATGGGTGAGCCGTGGCCGACGAACACTGCGGGAATGGGTGAGCTGTTCATTGAGTGTGAACTCCTTCGTGATGGGCGGAAGACGCTTCCTCCGATGGGCAGGGCGGTTGTGGCGAGTACTCCGTGGCCACCTGATCGAGTTTGATCGAGATCTCATGCAGCGCACGCAGTTCGTCCGGGGTGATGGCGTCGATCAGGAGCCTTCGAACGATCGCCACGTGTCGCGATGCCCCTTGGGCGAGGAGGGCGCGACCCTTTGGGGTGATCTCGGCTTGGAGTCCGCGCGCATCCGCAGGGCAACGTGTCCTGATGACGAGACCCTGCCGTTCGAGGAGACCGATTTTGTAGGTGAGTGCGGACTTGCCGATGAATACCGCTCGCGCGAGCTCGCCCATGCGGAGCGCCCCCGTTGGCTCGTCGTTCAGACGGACCAGTATCTCCCAGCCCGAGTGGGTGATGCCGATGTCAGCACGAAGCTCCTCATCGACGATTGCTTCAATACGTTGCGAAGCGGCGAGAAAGGACTTCCAAGTCTCTAGCTCGTCGTTGGAGAGCCACGACGCTACCATGTCTTCACCTTAGTTCAAGTTTGAACTAATACGGCCAAAGGATCGAGTTGACCGATAGGCGGGGTTCTGTCCAGCGTTGCCGCTGGGGTGGCCATCCATCTAAGCGGTCCACCTGAGGTGCTACGAAACGTATGGACGGGCAGCCCATCACCTCTTTTCGACCTTGCTCCGGATGGGGTTTTCCTAGCTGCCGGGGTCACCCTCGGCACTGGTGCGCTCTTACCGCACCTTTTCACCCTTACCACGAAGGTGGCGGTTTGTTTTCTGTGGCACTATCCTGCGAGTCACCTCGACTGGCCGTTAGCCAGCATCCTGCCCTATGGAGCCCCGACCTTCCTCAGACCTAGGGTCCGCGGCCACCTGGTCAACTCGATCCATCCAAATTGTACCCTTTCAACCTGCGGATATGGAACGGGCCCGAGAATTTTGTACACTGAGCGCAGGGCGCGAAGCGTCGAAGTTGAAGGAGAGCAACGGTGACCGAAGTCAGGGCGAAAAACGGAATCAATCGTGGAATGTCGATCTTCCTCTTCTTCCTTGCCGTCGTCCTCGTCGTCCTCATCGCGGGGATGATTGCTCAGAACGGTTCCTTCGGTACCAGCTCGTGGGCGAATCCGGGTGTGGGCCGTACGGTGAACGGCTATTCGGGTGCGCCCGTAGGCGCGCCGATCTATCGAACCTCGAATTGAAGCCATCTCGAAGGATGTTTTGCATCTTGAGCAGCGGCTCCCCCACTTTCAGTGAGGATTTCGGGGCATTGGCCGGAGAGAAGCGCTAAGGTAAGAAGAGTCACAGGGCGAGTCGAGGAGGGGCTAGTGGCGTTGCACGAGAACCTCTCTGAGGCGGAGTTCTCCACGGTCATCTCGGCCGCAGCCAAGGGTGATGCATCCGCGGTGGGAACGCTTTGGAAGTGTTTCAACCCAATGCTCCTTCGGTACTTGAGGGTGGCCACCTCTTCGGAGTGGGAAGATATCGCCTCGGAGACGTGGATTGGCATCGCCAAATCGTTGCCGAAGTTTCGTGGTGATCGACGCGCCTTTGAGTCGCTCATGTTTACGATCGCCCGACGACGTGTGGTAGACGTCGTACGGCGCTCGACCTCGCGCCCAGATCTCACGCCGTTCGTGAGTGAGCACCAAGACGCGGCTCCAGGGCCTGAGGAGCTCGCACTCGCAGCCGATGCGCTCGGTGAATTGACCGATCGACTACATCTTCTTCCACCGGCTCAGGCAGAAGTGATCCTATTGCGTGTGGTCTCAGGTCTCGACGTCGCCGAGATTGCGAGGATCGTCGAGAAGAGTCCTGGTGCAGTGAGGGTGCTATCGCACAGGGGTCTCGGCACGCTCCTGGAGATGGAGAATGCGCACGCGGCCCGCCAGGCGCGTCGCGCCACACCGATCGTCGAGGAAGCAAGTACCGGCTAGGTACGAAGCGGAGGCCGTCGCCTCGGACGTGTAACATTTGACGACGGTAATTCGATATGCATGCGGAGTATGAACTCGCAACCAGTTGAAGGGAGCGGTCCAGAGGGGACCGGATTCACGCCCACCGACGCGGAGGGCGTGTTTCGACGTCTCTCGGATCCGGCGAATTCCGGACGATCGTTCAGTCGTCTTGAGTGGAGACTGCTCGGACTCAAGCATTCGACATCTTCGATGGAGATGCCCCCGGAGCTCCTCGACTCCATGCTTGGCGGGATTCGTCGGGCACGGATGCAGCGATGGTTCGGATTTGGCGAGGTGGCGCTACCCATTCGTGCAGCGGCAGTCGTGCTCATTCTCGGCGCCGCCTTTACGACGGCGTCGATCCGACTGAGTCAGTCGAATCCGAAGCCACTGCCTCACGGCGCCGCGCTTGCGTCGACGGTGCATGAGGCACCAACGACCACTGTGGCTCCGACGACGACCATTCTACCGACCACGACGACCGTTGCTCCGGTGGTCGCTCCTTCTGCCCCCGCGACACCGCCGCCGACGACACCACCCCCGCCGTCGCCACCGGCTCCTGCTTCACCCCCTGAGACGTTGCCGATCTACGTCGCACCGCAATCTCCGGCGGACCAGGGACCGATGGGAGCACTTCGAAAGCTCCGTCAGGAACTTGCGAAGATCTTCGGAGGCAAGAACGCGCACGGTCCCGATCAAGGCGATCAGCCGCATCAAGATACGGCTCGCTGAGTCCACCCCACGTACCACGATCACTAGGCGATGAAGGGTGTGCGAAAAGTTTTTCGCATGAGGTGTAACACATTCGAGCGGTGATGCGATCTCATATACGTAAGGCGCTTCGGTGCTTTACACGGACAGAAGTTCTCTAAGACCTTCTTCCACGACTCGACATCACCCAGTTGGGGGCGCCTCCGGGCGCCTCCGGCGTTTTTGGGGTGTACTACGCTCACGACCCTTCGTCGAGGTCGGGGAGACGCTTTGCGCGGGAGGCGTCTGCGAGCGCCTCTTGATGACGCTTGAGTCGCATAGCGAGCTCGGGATCGCCCACGGCGAGTATGCGTGCCGCGAGCAGTCCGGCATTCATCGCGTTGTTGACTCCAACGGTCGCGACCGGCACCCCAGCCGGCATTTGCACGATGGAAAGGAGTGAATCGAGACCGTCAAGGCTCGCGAGCTTGACCGGCACTCCGATCACGGGGAGCACCGTCGTCGACGCGAGCATCCCCGGAAGATGAGCGGCTCCGCCTGCACCGGCGATGATGACCGCCACTCCACGCTCGTAGGCAGTCCGCCCGAACTCGACCATGTCAAAGGGAGTACGATGCGCGGAGAGCACCGATGCTTCGGCAGGGATATCGAGGCCTTGGCAGATGCGAAGTGCATCGACCATGATGGGGTAGTCCGAATCGGAGCCCATAACGATTGCGACCTTAGGATCCATGGCTACTCACTTTCAGTAGTCGTATCGCGAAGCGCATCCGCGGCGGCCTCTCGGGCGAGTCGAAGCGCGTGAAGCGGGTTCTGGTCCAACACGGTGACATGCCCGACCTTTCGGCGCGCTCGCGGGACCTTGTGATAAAGGTGAACACGTGCGCGTGGATGGGCGAGCACGTGAGATCGATCATAACGCTGGGTCTCAGTGCGACCGATGATGTTGACCATCGCGGCAGGGGAGAGCATCTGGGTCGAACCGAGGGGAAGGCGAGCGATTGCCCGAAGGTGGTTCTCGAACTGTGACGTCGCGGCGGCCTCGATCGTGAGGTGACCTGAGTTGTGCACCCGTGGGGCAAGCTCATTGACGTACAGAACGTCGTTGGCGACGAAGAACTCTACGGCCTGGGCACCGATCGAACCAGTCTCCTGTGCAATCGTTGTGGCGATTGCTTTCGCCTGATCGCCGATGGTGGGTGGAATCGACGCAGGCCAGACAACCTCTGCACACATGCCCAATTCCTGACGTGTGGCGAGCGGTTCATAGAGCTCAATGGACCCATCAGCGCCTCGAACGGTGATGACTGCGAACTCATGGGAAAGGTTGAGGTACGGCTCGACGACCCAGCGTTGGGGCGTGGCGAGCGCGTCCTCGATCGATGTGAGGTCCTCGCGGGAATCGACGCGAAACACCCCCCGCCCATCGAATCCGCCCCGAGCCGTCTTGATGCAGACAGGAAAGCCGAAGCGCTCGATACCCCCATGAATTGATTCAAGGGAGTCGGCAAGATGAAAGGGAGGGGTCGGCAGCTGGTGTGCTTGGAGGAATCTCCGCTGGTTTGCTTTGTTGGAGGTGATCTCCATGGTGGTGGCAGAAGGTGCGAATTCGACACCTCGTGAAGCAGCCTCTGAAAGTACCTCGGGCTCTACGAGCTCGTGTTCGAAGGTCACGACGTCACAGCGCTTGCCGAAGCGTTCGATCGTGGCGAGGTCGTAAGAGGTGGCGATTTCGACATCGGTGACGAGTCCCTCCAGGGAACGGTCCCCTTGACCAGCAAGCACTGAGAATTGGAGGTCGAGAGAGGCGCCCGCCTGCACGAGCATGCGAGCGAGCTGGCCCCCGCCGATGATGCCAATATGTGGGCGATCGATGGGAGCCTGCGCCGAAGATGACCCAACCACGTCGACACCATGCGCGGTATCAGTCATTGGTCACTTTGACGACGGAGAGGTGCCGATTGGAGGTGCGCATCTCTCTCATGGTAGACGAGGCGCTACTCGAGGGTGCGACGGCTAGTCGAATCGAAGGAGCGAGAGCGCTGGTAGGTGGTGACCCGCAAGTGTGACGGCGTTTCGCCACCGAAGGCGTTCCTCGGCCTGGCGCTCGGAGGTCAAGGCGGGTTCGATCTGGGAGCGTTCGGTGATCAGGTGACCGACCTCGTTGGTGTCGGTGATGCAGTCAGCCCCAAGGAGTCCCGCGATACCTGCACCGAGGGTGGTCGACTCGATCTCGGCGGCAACTCTGACCGGTCGACCGAGCGCGTCGGCAAGTGCCTGCGTCACATGCGGGTTGAGGGCCACCTTGCCATCGACGCGAAGCTCGTTCGCGGTGGTAGAGGTGTCCTCTTCGAGCGCAAGCACGATATCGGCGGCTCGATATCCGATTCCTCGCAGCACGGCTCTCGTGAGTTCGGCCCTTCCGGTCGACTTCCCCATCCCTACGAATGCCCCGCGCGCGCCGAAATCCCATTCGGGAGTCCCAAGCCCTCCGAGCGCAGGCACGAAGAGGGTGGTGTCGCAGAGGTCTGCGTCGTTTGAGATCTCCGCGGTGTGGGATGGGGCGGCACCTCGGAGCAGGACGTTGCACAACCACTCGACCGACGAGCCCGCACTGAGCATGGCTCCCTCGGCCGCCCAACTGTTGTGGCCCAAGTGGCGGTAGGCGACGACGGGGAAGCCCCCGTGTGGACCCTGCCGAACGAAGGCGGGTCGCTCGGCGCCGAGGAAGGTATCGACCATGCCGCCCGTGCCGAGTGTGCACTTGGTGGCGCCTGGTTGATCGGCACCTTGTCCGAGGAGTGAGGCTTGTTGATCGCCGAGGATGGCGAGGATCTGAAGATGGTAGCCGTCAAGCGTGAGTGATCCAATCTGTCCGATCGAGTCAACGATGCGCGGAAGCTGCTTCCGGCCGATCCGGACCGCCTCGAGGCGCTGGTCGCTCCAATCGGTCACCTCGTCATTGGTGAGTCCGGTCATCGCTGCATTGGACGCATCGGTCACATGGAGGGACCCTCGACTCAAGTACCAAAGCAGCCAGGTGTCGATCGTACCGAAACGAAGCGACATCGATGGCTCGACTCCTCGTGCGAGATGCTCGAACTTGGTGGCGCTCTCGCTTGGTGACATCGCGATGCCAGCCGAGCGGAGGGAGAGGCAACGACCCGTCGTCCTGATGTCCTGCCAGGAGATCCCGTAACCGACGGGGAGTGAGGTCACCCCATCCCACGCGATCGCCGAGGCTCGTTGATTGGTGATTGCGAGTCCACTGATCGGCGGTGTCACTGGGTCGTGAAGGAGTTGAAGGAGTAGGGACTCGCTGAGTTCGGCCATCGCAAGCGCATCGAACTCGTTGACTCCGTCGGAACCGATATGCCTTGGGAACACTCCTGACGCGCTCCTTTGTCGACCGGATTCGGCCGTCACCAGGCTTACGCGCAGCGACGACGAACCGACGTCGATGACCGCTACTGCCTCAGATTGAGTTGACATCGCACCTACGATAGCGCGTCGCTCGAGGATCGCTTGGATGTGCGGAACGCCGAGAGATGCTCGAAGATGTGCTCCATCGTGCTCCGGTCTGCCCCCGCACGAGCGGGGTAAGGGAAGTACTTCGCGTAGGTGGCGCAGGTTTGTTCGCGAGTCGACGGGCGAGGTCGAGGTCCAAGATGCCAAGGCGTGTTCTGCGGAAGACGATGTCCCGAGGAAGGCGTACCTGTTCGTGGGAGATCATAGAGCGAAGCTCGCCGAGCAGAAGACCCGAGTCACTCGTGAGAGCGACGAAGTCCTCGTCGTGTTGGAACGTAGTGGCCGCCTCGGTCGCACGGGCTCCGAATCGGTCCGCGAGTGATCGGGCGATCTCTGTGATGTCCCTACTGGTGGATACCGATTGGAGCATGGCCTCTACGGAGCCACCCACGACGCATGTTGCTCGGGTCTGAGCGCACCGAGAAGCCGGATCTGTTCGGTGCGACAGGCCTCTTTGATACCGAGGTCGGTTGCGACCGCATCGACGGTCTCTTCTGCCGTATCGCGATAGGTGGTGAGCTTGCCGCCTGCAATTAGGTAGAGCCCAGGTCCGAGTCGCTCGAGATGGTGCTTTCGGGAGATAGACGTGGTCGAGGTTGCACGCGCCGGTGCGATGAGAGGCCGAACACCTACCCAAGCCCCTGAGACGTCGTCGACCGAAAGTGTCGTATCGAACGCTCGGTTGGTTGCATCCAAGAGGTAGGTGACGTCACTTGGCTCGACCTCTGGGGGATCGTTGTCTGCAATAGGCGTGTCGATGGTGCCGACGTAGGTGTAGTCGTCCCAACCCACGACGAAGATACGTCGACCGTCGTTCGGTACATCGATCGCGGGAAACCACGATGTGGACCCCCCATCCCCGGGGCAATTCGGACCGAAGGGGAGCTGGTACCCGACAGTGCGGTGTCCACGGCATGGACCCCCGTTGCGAACACGAGCGTGCGAGTGTGAAGCTCAGCTGTCTGGTCCATGGGCTGATCGGCAAGTCTCACGCAGTAGCCGTCCGCGTCGGCCAAATAACGCTCCATCTTGGTGTAGGTGAGGAGCGTCGCACCGTATCGCTCAGCCGCGGTGAGTGCGATCTCAAGGGTCAAACGTGCGTCCTCATAGAACGCATCGGGGTACTCGAGGCCGCCGGCGAGTCGGTCGCGGCGGATGCGAGGGAGTCGAGCGACGGTTTGTGAGGCGGAAAGACGCCGATGTCGTGGCGCCGATCGAAGCGAGCCAGCGAGATCGTATCACTACAGCGTGAGGTCGTAGAGCGTGAGCCTGGCAGAGCGCCGGAGCGGCGAGCTGCGCCAAATGGGGACTTTGGGGTCGCGTTGGTCATGGCCGCACATGAGAGCCGAATCGTGAACTCTTAGTAACCGTATCCACGCGTCCTGCCATGTCGGAGACGCGGAAAGTACGTTGCGTCTTTGGAGAATGTGCCAAGAATTTCGCGGCGTTTCGCGCCTAGAGTAGGGGTCGACGTATTCGAGTGAGGTGTCATGGATTTTGCGCTATCGGAGGAGCTTGAGGCCCTCCAGGAAACGATGAGGAAGATCACCGCGACGCACGTTGCGCCAAGGGCGCGCGAGATCGACGTCACCGGGGAGTACCCAAGTGACATCTTCGCGGTGCTTCGCGACGCGGGCATGCTCGGACTCTGCATTCCCGAGGAGTACGGAGGTGCCGGTGCGGGAATCTTGGGCCTCACCATCGCCATCGAAGAGGTGGCGAAGTACTCGAACACGGTCGCACTCATGCTGTTGCTCACTCGACTTCCAACGGGACCGGTGATGATTGCGGGCTCGGAGGAGCAGAAGCAGCGATATCTTCCTGGCATCGCTGATGGCTCATCGCGTGCCTCGTTCTGCCTTTCGGAGCCCCAGGCGGGCTCCGATGTCGCGGGAATGCAGACCCGAGCGGTGCTCCATCCGACCAAGGAGTCGACCTGGGTGCTCAACGGAGTGAAGTGCTGGATATCTGGTGCTCGTCAGGCCGACTGGTTCACGGTCTTTGCCAAGACCGGTGACCCGCACTCGCGTGACCACGGCTCGATCACGGCGTTCATCGTGGAGCGCTCTTGGGAAGGGGTGAGCGTCCCACGGGTCGACAAGAAGATGGGGGTGCACGGTATCGACACGGGTGAGGTGCACTTCGACAATGTCGAGGTTCCTGCTGAGAACGTCATCGGCGAGGTCGGCGGGTTCCGGCTTGCCATGTTGGGTCTGAACGCCATGCGTCCCATCGTTGCCGCGAGAGGGATCGGTCTGGCCGAAGGCGCGCTCATGTATGCGGTCGACTACGTCAAGGATCGCCCAGCATTCGGGCGCACAATCGCAGACTTCCAGGGAATCCAGTGGGAGATCGCCAAGCTTGCCACTGAGATCGAGGCGGCACGGCTCCTCACCTATCGCGCGGCGAGCTACGCCGATCTCGGTCGGTACACGAAGGAATGGGTTCCGTACCTCTCGATGGCGAAATATTACGCGACTGAAGTTGCCGTGAAGGCCTCCTCGCTTGCAGTACAACTCCTCGGGGCCGCCGGTTATATGGAGGATCACCTCACCGAACTCTTCTACCGCGATGCCAAACAGCTCACTATCGTTGAGGGGACCTCTCAGGTGCAGCTTGGTCTGATCGGAAAAGGGGTACTCGATCACGATCTCTGGTGGCTCTGAGCTTCGCTTGAGGCAAGCTCGTGATGGGGGCTTGCAGGTCCTGTCGAGGCTAGGGTATCGACATGTCTACGTCGGACCATAGCGCCTCTTTCAGCTGGGCAGAGATCCTCATCGACATTGAGAAGGGCGTGGAGTTGACTCCCGGCAAAGCGACCTGGGCCATGGAGTCGATCCTCTCGGGCGAGGCCAGCGCGATCGTCATGGCTGGGTTCCTTACTGCTATGCGCACCAAAGGCGAGACCTCCTCGGAGATGACTTCCTTCGCGAAGGTGATGGCAGACTTCGGAAGAGTGGTCGAGGTTGCCCAACCGGTGATCGACACGTGTGGAACCGGAGGAGACCGGTCACACACGATCAACGTGTCGACCACTGCTGCGCTCATCGTGGCGGGTGCGGGCGGTCTCGTGTGCAAGCATGGCGGACGCGCCTCGTCGTCGATGAGTGGCTCCGCCGATGTCCTTGAGGCGCTCGGGGTCGTCATCGACCTCGATGAAGAAGGTGTGCGCTACTGCCTTGACACCGCCCGAATCGGTTTCTGTTTTGCTCCCATCTTTCATCCAGCCATGGCGAACGTGGTGCCCGTCCGCAGGGAGCTCAAGGTCCCGACCCTCTTCAACTTCCTCGGTCCGCTCGTCAATCCTGCTCGTGCAACCCGACAGATCGTGGGGGTATCAGATCCTCAGATGGCCGACGCACTCATCGGCGTGCTTTCGGAGCTTGGATCGACCCATGCCATGGTGGTATGGGGGGACGATGGACTCGACGAGCTGACCACGACCGCGCCATCGAATGTCGTCGAGCTTGTCCGTGACGAG
>JBMFXL010000006.1:0-15655 GCA_049964275.1 Acidimicrobiales bacterium
CCATCGTGTCGTCATCCGCTTCGAAGGTATCTCCCCCGTTTCGGAGCTACTTCAATTGCCCAGAGTGTGCGACGTCCAAGCAGACGAGCACTCGCTCACATGTGGGGTACCTCGCTCCTCGCTCAATCAATTGATCGCAATCCTGTCGCGAGTGGAGGTAGTCGATGTCGAAATACGCGAAGCTGATCTTGAGACCCATTTCCTCTAGTTCTATCGAAGAGCCGAGCATGTTCGCTAGCGCATTCTTCCATGCGTTTCGACAGTATCGACGTGCCGCGTTGGCCTGGTCATTCGCATTGATTGCACTGGTCGTGATGTATGTGTCGGTGTACCCGAGTATCCACTCCAGTCCCTCGCTTGTTGATCTAATGGATCGTTTACCTCAGGCGTACCGGTCGTTGTTCGGTGTCGGGTCGTCTGGGGCATTCTCAAGTATTTCTGGCTATCTCAATACGGAGCTGTTCACGTTCGTGGGCCCATTACTCATGAGCACGGCTGCGATAGCGTTGGGCTCGTCGGGGATTGCTGGGGACGAAGTGAAGGGCATTCTCGAGGGACTGCTCGCCAATCCTGTGCCAAGATCTCGAATGGTATGGTTGCGTGCGCTTGCTATGGCTGTTGTCGTGGGCGTGATCGCGTTGGTCACATGGCTCGCGCTCGTCGTCTCTACTTCCCTGATCTCGAGCCAGCTCTCGATTGGCAACTCACTCTTTGCGACTCTTCAGCTCGCGCTCATGGCCGCATTGTTCGGCGCATTGGCGGCGGCAGTCGGTGCGGCGACCGGCCATCCGGGCACGAGTAGGGCGATCGCCGGCGGTCTTGCGATTGTTGCGTTTCTTGTCAATGGGTTAGGGGGTCTTGTCCACTGGCTTGGTGTAATCAGGCCGGTCTCACCGTACTATTGGTACCTAGGACATGACCCTCTGCGCCAGGGACTCTGGATTCCTGGAATTCTTCTGCCGTTGATTCTTTCGGTAGCCCTCATTCTCGTGGGCGCGGCACTGTTCGAACGACGAGACCTTCGATTGTGAATGAAGAATCACGAGCCGAATGCGATCGGTTCGCGGGATGTCAAACTCTTTGGAGTGGCATGAGGAAATGGAGATGACGAACATGCGAATAGTTGTGGGTGTGGATGGCTCGACTTGGTCATACCTTGCCTTGGAGTGGGCGGTGCGAGAGGCGGACTTGAATAGTGCGCTTCTGGAAATCATCCATGTCGAGGAGTTTCGTCGTGAAGCGCTCGAGACCTACGCCCCGCAGATTCTTAAGGAGTCTGCCGAGATTCTCGACACAGCCATCTCCACCGCGCGGGCGCTCTCGACGGGAATTGAGATCGTCGGTCGGAGACTTGAACCTCCAGTAGGTGAACGAATCGTAGAAGCGTCGCGTACCGCCGATCTCCTTGTCGTTGGATCTCGGGGCCTTACTGGGCTTCGAGAACTTACTCTTGGTTCGGTGAGTGACTACTGCGCACACCATGCTCACTGCCCAGTGGTGATCGTTCGGCAAAAGCTGCCCAACGAGGAATGATCACGTAGTACCGAATGGCGATGTCATTATGGTCGTGGGAGGAGGGGTAACCTCCACATGCCATCAGTAGTGATGCGTGTTCCTTTTGTCCCTGTGATGAGACTCGCCACATCCTCTAGCGACCCGATGACGGCTGGATTACCTGTGGTGCGGACAAAACTGCATGCAGAGGTTACTTTTGGGCCCATTGAACCGTCGGGAAGGCACAGAGAGGACGCGGTCGCGAGATCGATGAGGCCGATTGCTTTAGGTTCATCGGAGGAAAAGTCGTAGTAGACGTTCGGGACATCGGTCAGAATGACGAGTAGATCGCATTCAAGGGCCACGGCAAGCATGGCGGCGGTAGCGTCCTTATCAATCACCGCATCGACACCCTTGAGCTTTCCTTGGCTATTACGGATGACGGGTATCCCACCCCCGCCTGCGCAGATGATGATTTTTCCCCGGTGAACGAGATTATTGATGATGTCAAGTTCAACAATCGCCTTGGGCATCGGTGATGCAACCACCCGACGAAGTTGCGAACCGTCGAGACTGAACTTCCAGCCCCGTTCGCTTGAGAGCTGTGCCGCGATCTCGTTAGTCACCGCTGGCCCAACAAACTTCTTGGGACGATGAAAGGCAGGGTCGTTCTCTTCGACCTCCACCTGTGTGATCACTGCCACGACCGGCAGACGGGGCCTCTCGTTGTGCAGCGCTTGCATGAGCCAATAGCCAATCATCCCCTGTGTTTGTGCGTCGAGTACATCAAGAGGATACGGAGTAGTCAGTGAGCGATCTGAGAAGCTCTCATCTGCAAGCATGCCCACTTGAGGGCCGTTACCGTGTGTGATGATGATCTCATGGCTGTCGGTCAGCCTGGCGATGCCTTGCGCCGCCTCGATGACATGACGTCGTTGGATTGATGCGTCTGGGCGGTCGCCGCGACGGAGAAGCGCGTTCCCTCCAAGTGCAAGCAGGATGCGCATCTCACGTCGCCAGAGTCTTGATCATGATCGCCTTGACGACATGAAGGCGGTTTACGGCTTGCTCGAACACGACTGAACGATTGGACTCGAATATCTCGTCTGTGACCTCGAGTTCTGCAACCCCAAACCGCGAGAACAGCTCTTGTCCTACCTCTGTTTCGCGGTTGTGTAGTGCGGGGAGGCAGTGCATGAATTTGGTCTCGGCTTTTCCGGTCAATTCAAATGCAGCCTGGTTGACCTGATAGGGGAGGAGGCTCTCAATACGTGCTCCCCATTGGGAAACCGGCGCTCCCATGGAGACCCATACGTCGGTGTAGATGAAATCAACCCCGGGAAGTCCTTCCTCCAGTGATTCCGTGATCGACAGCTTTGCGCCAGTCTGTTGTGAGATGCTCGTCGCGTGGGATCGTACGTTCTCGTCGGGCCAGAGTGGGCGAGGGGCGACGATCCGTACGTCCATTCCGAAACTGGCACCCATGATGAGCAGTGATCGTGCGACGTTGTTGTTGCCGTCGCCCAGATAGCAGAACGTGATCTCGGACGGAGGCTTCCTAGCGATCTCGAGCATTGTGAACGCATCTGCGAGGGCTTGTGTTGGGTGCCACTGATCGGTAAGCCCGTTCCATACGGGCACGCCGGCGTACGTTGCGAACTCCTCGAGTGTTTCATGGGCAAAGCCACGGAACTCGATGCCGTCGAAGAATCGACCAAGTACGCGTGCGGAATCCTTGATCGATTCCTTGTGTCCGATGTGGGATTCTCCAGGCCCCAGATAGGTCAGCCGAGCACCTTCTTCAGCAGCAGCTACCTCGAATGCCGAACGTGTTCGAGTGGAAGGCTTCTGGAAGATGAGCGCGAGGTGCCTTCCCTCGAGCCGTTGGTGGGATACTTTGGCACGTTGCTCCCGTTTGAGTTCGGAAGCGATCCGTACGAGTCCGGTGAGCTCTAAGGGTGAAAAGTCGATGAGCTTGAGGAAGTTCCTCGACCGAAGATTGAACTCCAGGAGACCTTGTGACGTCATATCGGATCCCTTCGTAGTGGGCAGGTCATGCATCGAGGGCCTCCTCGTCCTCGCCCCAACTCGCTGCTTGGGACGGTGATGACCTCGATGCCCTCTCTACGCAGCATCGTGTTAGTCGTCACGTTTCGGTCATAACCCACGATTACTCCCGGCTCGATGGCTAGGAAGTTCGTCCCGTCATCCCACTGCTCTCGCTGCGCAGCCCTAAGTTCCTCATCGGCGGAGAGTATCCTGAGTTTGTCGACGCCGACGGCATGTGCGAGGGTGTCCCAGAGATCCTCCACCTCGGAGACCTCGAATTGGTTGCCCGCCTTCCCAGGTGTGAGCCGCCATGTACGGAGCCCTCCCCTGAGGTAGGGATAAACCACGAATGCATCGAGGTCGATCATCGTCAACACCGTATCGAGGTGCATGAATGCGTGGGATTTGGGAAGCTCGACGGCAAGCACCTGAGTCGCCGCACCGAATTCGAAGAGCCTTGCGGCGAGCATCTCTACTGCCGAGGGAGTCGTTCGTTCGCCCATTCCCACCATAACTGAATCGTGTCCGATGACGTGGATATCTCCACCCTCTATCGACGCAGGTGAGTGATCGAAGTCGTCGTTGCCCATCCAGAAGGGAAAGTCGAGCGCTTGGAATTCTGGGTGGTACCTGTAGATGGTTCGTGAATGCAGGCTCTCACGTCGACGCGCGAGCTTTGCCATCGGATTCACAGAGACGCCTCCATAGATCCACGCCGTATTGTCGCGCTGGAACAAGTGGTTGGGAAGCGGAGGGAGTACGAACTCTTCGTCGCCAGCGGCCCTGAGGACGAGACTGTGTTGGGAGATTGCACCGAGCTTCGTCTGTTGCGACCCTACAACACGCTCCCCAGGCACATTTAGGTGGTCAAGATCCGAACGGAGAATGCCCCCGATGAGGAGCTCTGCGAGTTGCTGGCTTTCGAGGCTCTCGATGAGTGACTCGAAACTAGGGAGTGCGCCTACACCGATGAGCTCGGGTCGAATGAGCTGACGTAGTAGATACTCCCGGGCCTCTTCGATCTCGAGCGATTCGGCAAGCAGATCGCTAAAGTAATCGACCTGTACCCCGTGCTCCCGAAGGGTATCCGCGAATGAATCGTGTTCATCGCGTGCGCGCTTCGCCCACAGCACGTCATCGAAGAGCAATTCCTCGATGTTCGATGGACTAAGTCGGGTGAGCTCGAGCCCGGGCCGGTGTAGCACCGCGCGACGAAGGCGTCCCACTTCGGAATGGACCCCGATGGCTACGTCCTGAGGCATCTTCATCTCCTTGCGAGGTCATGACCACTGAGTGCCAGCCCTCACACACTGACGCTACGGCGGAACGCTCGTGCATCATAGGGGCGAACGTCACCACCTCTTCGAGTCGGTGAAGAGGGGACGTCCGACCCTGTTCCTGATGATCGAGACCGAAGACACTGTTGGCAAGATTCATGCGATCTAGCCAACCGAGCAAGGAGTTGACATCGTGACTACGCTCCATCATCCGCCGACGGCGACACCGACGACGCCGGTATCAGCACCGTCGACACGACCAGCGTCTTCGAAGAATGTTGAACGAGCACGGGCCCTGGGATTACCCTCGGCGACTGCACTCGTCATTGGAAGTATCATCGGCACCGGTGTCTTCACCATGCCGGCGGTCATGGCAGGTGCGGGGACTTCCTCGCTGTTGACCCTCGGGGTCATCGCCGTAGGGGCGTTACTGCTCGCCGTGATGTTCGGGCAGCTGACGAAGCGGATTCCTTCGAGCGATGGTGGACTCTACGCCTATTCAAAGCACGAGCTCGGTGACTTTGCTGGCTATCTCACGGCATGGTGCTACTGGATCACCGCTTGGGCTGGCAATGCAGCGATCGTGTCGTCCTGGGTGCTCTATGTCGAATCCCTCTTCTCGATTAACCGACCGTCTGCGTGGACGAATTTCGGAATTGCACTTACTGGACTATGGATACCTGCCGCGGTCAATCTCTTCGGCGCACGTCAGATGGCGTGGCTTCAGAACGTCACCGTGGTGTTGAAGTTCATTCCACTTGCCGTCGTGGGAATAGTCGGCTGGGTATTCGTGAAGGGAGCCAACTTCGGACCGTTCAATGCCACGAAAGGGAGTCTCTACTCAGGAATCAGTATTGCGGCTGGTGTGGCTTTGTTTTCGTTCATTGGCGTCGAAACCGCCTCCATTGCCGCAGGCCGGGTGAGGGATCCTCGAGCGAACGTGGGCCGAGCTTCGATCTATGGCACGCTCGCTAGTGGTCTCCTCTACGTATTGGTGACCGCAGCAATAATGGGTCTGGTCGCTCACCATACGCTCGTCAACAATGGGGCGCCATTTGTGAATGCGTTCCAATCAATGTTCAGTGGCGTGAGCTGGGCGGGAAAATTCGTGGCGGCGGTCGCGGTGATCTCGGGTCTTGGTGCGCTCAACGGATGGACGCTCGTGACCGCGGAGATGCCTTGGGCAGCAGCAAAAGATGGGCTCTTCATCCCTCAGTTCAGTTGGACCTACCGTGATGGCGTTCCGTGGTTCGGAATTCTCGTGTCTACTGCCGTCGCTTCTATATTGATGGCCTTCGCCTACTCGGGTAAGACTGGCCTGACGGTCTTCACCTACCTCGTCAATCTCTCTGTGGTAACCGTGGCTATCCCTTACTTCTTCTCTGCTGTGGCGCAGTTGACCTATCTTGTCTCTGGACGCCGTGCGGTGAGCGGGTGGCGACTTGCACGAGACCTCTCTATCGCAGTAGCTTCAAGCCTTTTCTCGCTGTGGGTGACATTTGCTGCGGGGTATCAAGCGGTTTACCAGGCGCTCGTACTTTTCCTCATCGGTATTCCGATCTACGCTTTCCTCAAAGCTCGGCGTGAGTCCTCGGGACTCGTGCCGCCAACCTTGGATCAGAGCGGCGATTCCGATATGCAAGAGGGCGTGATCGTACTAGCGCATAAGGAAGTGGAGGTCGAGCTATGACTGCGAAGATGGCGCTCGTGCGCCGGCCAAGCCCGAAGCTCGCAGATGGGATCGTCACCCATATCGAGCGTCAGCCCATTGATCTCGATCATGCGTTCGAGCAGTGGAATGGGTACCTAGCGACGCTTGAGAACGCAGGCTGGGAACTCATTCATGTCGTTCCAGAAGACTCATGCCCCGACGGTGTCTTCATCGAGGATACCGTCGTAATGTTCGGCAACATCGCAGTGCTCACGCGTCCGGGTGCGGAGGCCCGTCGAGCAGAGGTTGCTTCAGTGAGGGATCACGTTCGTAATCTTGGATATCGGTTCCGTGCGATCGAAGCACCTGGAACACTCGACGGTGGTGACGTACTCAAAGTAGGTCGAACCGTCTATGTCGGCCATGGTGGTCGAACCAATGGGCAGGGTATTCGTCAGCTTCGAGGGATCTTGCATCCTTTCGGCTATCGGGTCATTGCGGTACCGACCAGTTCCGTACTCCATCTCAAGTCTGCGGTCACGGCGCTACCCGATGGGACGGTAATTGGTTATCAACCCCTGGTCGACGTACCGTCGCTGTTTCCCCACTTCTTGCCTGTTCCCGAGGAGAGCGGCTCACACGTTGTCGACCTAGGAGAGGATCGACTATTGATGGCGGCAGGATGTGACAGGTCCGTGGCGTTGCTTCGAGGACTCGGTTACGAAGTTGTTCAAGTCGATATCTCGGAGTTCGAGAAATTGGAGGGATGTGTCACCTGTTTGTCGGTTCGACTGCGTACTGCACCTTAGAGTGCGCGTGGCTGGAGCGTTGGTGAGACGTACATATCGATTGAAGTGCAGTGGCTGAGTCCACTCGATCGTCAGAGTCGCTTGCATCGATCGTGGTCGGAATTGATGGGACGTTACACGGTGAGCGCGCGCTTGGCTGGGCCATTCGGCTGGCGAGATCGTCAGGTGCCACTATCTACGCGGTACACGCCGTTGGATTGCTTGTGACCGACGAATGGGGCAGACGTGCTCCTGGGCATTCCCATCTCTCGGAGGTGGAGGATCGCTTTCGGTTCGAATGGTGTGCAACGCTTCTGAATGCGAGGGTTTCGTATGACTTGGTGTGTCGTGAAGGAGATGTGATCGACCTTCTTGTCGAGCAGATCCGATCGGTTGCAGCTGACCTTGTCGTCGTCGGGGCGCGAAGTACCAAGTTCGAGGGCATTCGAGAACTTGGAAGCACTACTCGCTATTTGCTTGAGAGCGCGAACATCCCCGTGCTGGTGGTTCCGCCACCGCTGGGCGACTCCGATTCGTAGGTAGCGACCAACCGTCGGCACCATTACCATGTGAGTGGTGATCACCAGCTGAGAATGCGGAGGTGATCAGAGCGACAGACGCTCACCATGAAGTTCGATCCTGCCGCGGTCATGATGTGGGCTCGCGAAATGGAACCGTAGGACCCTCGGGTCGAAGGGATCAGAACTCGGCCCACCATTGCACGAGGCCGGCGTCTAGGTGTGGTCTATCCGTTGCTGTCGGGGCGACTTCTGAGCCGAGCAGAGTTCGGCGCTTACGCTGGGAGTGAGGCGTGGGGGATCCTGCGGGACTCGAGCTCCTTGGCAACGCTTCGGAGGAAGGCTCGCATGAGTTGGGTCGCTATCACTTGAGGATGAGGCTGACCGTCGGTGTGTGATGGCGTGACTACCCGGGCACCAAAAGTGCTCTTTCCATCCAACTCCAGCACCGTCCGTCGGTCGTCTAGCGTCTTGAGGAGGATTGATCCGACGAAGCCGATTCGAAGTTCCTCTGGTGCCGATGACTCCACGACGATCGGAATCGTGTGGTTAGGGGATCCATTCCTCGGGCCGGCCACAGAAGGTTCGGGGTGTACTATCCCAAGATTGACCGAGAGGCGTGCTCCAAGCGCTTGGTGAAGTTCAGTGCCTATACTGGGGGACTCGCGGTCGATTGTCGCGGCAGCGAGATTCGCGCAGCTTGCCAACCACTCGGTATCGTCGCAAAGAAGCGCATGCTCCACTTCTGCGCGTGGTAGCTCGAGATGAATGAAGTCCGACGTCGCCATGTGTGTGGTCGGATCGACTGAACGATGAGTATCAAGTGGCACTTCGAGGATTCCTCGTTCGAGTGCGAGATCCCGCCCTGCGAGCGATGCTAGTGTTTCGTTGGCGAAGGTGGCTCTGAGGTGGCTGACGGCGGCCGACATGATCTCGTGAAGTGGGCACACTGCTTCCCACCTGCAGGGACCATCAGACATCGCGCAACCCTCAGGCCAAAGTGAGCCCTCTCCCGCTTCGATGATCTCAAGGACGGAGATCTCCTCAGGGGCACGTGTCAGTCGATAACCGCCGGTCTTACCCGCTTTGGATTCCACGAGACCCGATTGCGTGAGTAGATCGAGTATCTGAGGTGTGTAGCTGCGCGGAATGGCCATCTCCGCAGCGATCTCTCGCACCTTGAGGCGATCCACCTCCACGTAGGAGCGTGCAAGGGCTATGGCTGCACGTACGACGTAATCCGCGCGCCGGGAGAGGCCAAGTTGCATGGCTCCATCGTAGTTGATGAGGTTCGAAACTAAACATTTATTGAGATACTTAACAAATAGCTACTTGCTTTAGATGTAGTGATCGACTATATGTATAGTGACATACTAAAAGTATGGAAACACGCCGATAGGACACCTCGTCTACGAGGTCAAGAGCTGGAGGTTCGAGATGGCAGTGTTTGATGAAGAACGACAACTCTTGGCGAGTCCAGGGCGATCGCCGGAGGAGACCACATCCGTCGAGGATCCGATTGCAGTTGCCGTGCACCTGCGTCCGGCACGACGTCACGGGATCGATTCGCACTTCGCACCGACCGATCCTGATCCAAGGCTCGATGTCACCGAGATGCGACACATTGGTGCGCCGCTCAAGAGGCTCCTCAAGAGTCGCAAGTTTCAGTTCTTCCTGATTCTGCCGAATCAGCTGATCTTTTGGATCGTGATTGCCACAGGTATCTGGGGGGTCACGGATCCCGGTCGCAACTTTGGGCCGGCGATCACGTGGTACCTCTGGTTCTGTCTGGTGTTCGTGATGATGGCGGTGGTGGGCCGTGCGTGGTGCTCGATGTGCCCATTCGGAGGGTTCGGGGAATGGGTTCAACGAAAGGCGCTGTTCAAGCGAGCCCAGAAAGCGCTCGGTCTGGGGTGGAAGCTCCCAGAGCGTTGGGCGGGACACGGGCTCGTCCTCTCGGTCGTCGCGTTCGTGATCCTGACCTTCATAGAGGAGTACGCAAACATCGCGGGTCCAGGGGCTCCGATTGCGACCTCGATCATGGTGCTCGGCATCGTAACCTTCGCACTCCTGAGCTTCCTCGTATTCGAAAGGCGAACCTTCTGTCGGTACCTTTGTCCGCTGTCCTCGCTCATTGGCTCTGTGGGTTCCCTCGGTATGGTGGCTGGATTCCGATCAAAGAGTCGGTCGGTCTGTCTGGAGTGCAATACGAAGGATTGCATGCGAGGTAGCGAAGACGGTTACGGCTGTCCGTGGTACACCTGGCCGGGATCTGCCGATTCCAACGCGCTCTGCGGACTTTGTACTGAGTGCTACAAGTCGTGCCCCTCGGATAACATCGGCCTCTTCGTCCAGAAGCCACTCACCTCGGTGATCGCTCCGGTTCGGCGTCGCGCAGACATCGGTGTGGCAGTCGCTGTGCTGTTCGGCCTCGTTGCGTATCAGCAGTACAACGCTTTTGGCTGGTACGCGAACGTCGATAACTGGCTGAATAACCATCTGCACTTCCCGCACTATCCGGATCCGGTTGCCTATCTTGGTGGTATTACGTTGGGGGCGCTTGTGCTCTTCGGTGCGGCGATGCTCCTCCGGGCGATTGCCAAGCCGCGAGATGAGGCCTCAGGAGTCACCTTCTGGTTCACTACGTTCGCTTACGCCATGATTCCGGTAACGGGAGCGGACTACCTCGCACGTCAGCTGCCAAAGTTCTTCAAGTACGTCCTGAGGGTGCCTTCGACCATCGTGAGCCCCCTTGGTATCCATCTCGGTGTGTTCAATACGCGCTTGTTGAGCGATCCTTGGATCGTGACGGTTCAAGTCGCCATCATGGGGCTTGGCACGGCGGCATCGTTGTACGCAATGCATCGGATTTCACAGCGGGATTTCCTCCCCACCACGACCAGGCCGCTCACTCTTTACATCAGTGGGCTCACGACAGTTCTGGTGCTCTCAGGAGTGGTCAGTGTGATGTACATCGCCATGCAGGCTGCGAACTAAGGACGGAGGAGGAACGATGACTTTGCTCGATGCAACTGCCGCGGGGTTCCCGGCCCGGGTGAATTCACCCAAAGTGACGATCTTTGCGGATCGATGTGCAGGCTGTCAGGAATGCATAGTTCGCTGCCCAGCGGATGCACTTGACATTGACGACGTGAACTGGATTGCGACGGTTGATCCGGCAATCTGTGTTGGCTGCCGCCAATGTGAACGCACGTGTCCGTTCTCAGCGATCTCTGTGGAGGGCGACCTGTTGGTGGGGGATCGTCACCAGTTCGAGTCTTACCACCCGTCGGTGCTGGTCGGCAATGTAGACGAGGTGCGCGTGGGCTTTGCGACCTTGGAGGAGGCACAGCGTGAAGCCGCACGATGCCTTGCATGTCCTGATCCCACCTGTGTACGCGGATGTCCTACCCACAACGACATCCCAGGCTTCCTCGCCAAGGTGCGTGAGGGTGACATCCAAGGTGCGCGAGACGTTCTTGCTCGTACGTCTTGCTTGTCCGGCGCGTGCGCGCGTGTGTGCGATTGGACGCAACAGTGTGAGGGCTCTTGTTCCTGGGCCCTTGCCGGAGGTGAGGGCGTCGCGATCGGCAAGATCGAGCGATTCGTGGCGGACTTCAGTGAGTTGCCTGATGGTCCAATCTTCGAGACTGCCACCGATCCTCGAACGGTCGCAGTGATTGGCGGTGGGCCGGCAGGACTCGGTGCGGCTTTCGAGCTGACGCGGAGTGGTGTCCAGGTGGAGCTTTATGAGGCGAACTCCTCTGTTGGTGGGGTAATGGATTGGGGTATACCTGACTACGTGCTACCGAGATCCGCCTGGAGCGACGTACCGGACTACCTCGAACGTCATGGTGTCAAGATCCACCTGGACACTCCAGTTCATGCCGACGAACTTGATGCGCTCCGCGCGCGGGTAGACGCGGTGGTCCTCGCAACAGGAGCGACCAAGACAATCACCCCGCCACTCTCATCGCTCGATGCTCAAGGTGTGATCTCCGCGACGGAATTCTTGGCCCGATCCAAAGCGCTGTTGGAGAGCCCAGCGTTTCGAGTCGAGGACTCCCCATATGTGGGATACCGAATTGTGATCCTTGGTGCAGGCAACACAGCAATGGATGTCGCCCGCTCGTCGCTACGACTCGGGGCATCGGCTATCGCGCTGGACTGGATGGATGAGCGCTTTACCCGTGCTCGTCGTGACGAACTCGCTGAGGCGCGTGCTGAGGGCGTAGACATTCGATTCTTGCACACGGTCGTCGATGTCAACCTCGATGCAAATGGATTGGTGAGCGCGGTGACCGTCGCGCCCACCGAACAGTCACGACGAGACGTCTCGCCGCGTCTGCTCGCGGAACGTCTTGTAATCGACGCTGATCTTGTGGTCTTGGCCATGGGTTATCGAGTTGCGCCTGAATGGCTTGATCGAATCACCGAAGGCCTTCGCAGGTCTCCTCTCCAGCAGCCGAACTCTCTGTTGCCGGCTGACTGGCGTGCAAGTGGATTGCCGATGGCGAACGACTCGCTGGCGCGGCTCGCATTTGACCGCGAGTGGTCGCGAGGACAGTCCGCATTTGCGATCGATCACCGGCTGTGGGCGGTCGGTGACGTCAGGGTGGGCCCGTCAACCGTGGTGACCGCGATGGCGCAGGGAATGAACGCCGCACGAGGCGTGCTCGCGCAGTTCGCACATGAGGATCGAGCTGATTCGGTCAAAGGATCGATGTCAGTGTTCGCTCATGTACGGCGCGGTGAGGTCGTGGTCGTATTCGACGGTCCGGAGTCCTCTGCAACGGAGTTGGCCGATTCGCTTGCTCGGCGATTTGAGGATAGGGATTGGGAGGTCTCGCTGGTGCGCCTTGCCAAATTGACGCCGGCGGTCATCAATGAGGCTGACGTCGTCGCGCTGTGCTTCGACGACCGCCACCTACCGGCGATCGGATCTCCGTCGACTCGAAGAATGCTTCGGAAGATCCAGGAGTTTCCCTCCCTTGTCGACAAGGACGTGGTCGTTCTCGCAACGTCGAATGCGCCACGATCTCGAGGGCTCCAACAATGTGTCGACGTGCTCACACGCGCGGGTGCGAAGGTAATTTCGCGAAAGAGTGTTGATCCCGCCCTCACGCGCAGCGTTACTGCGAGCGTCGTTCATGAAGTCCAGAGGAGCCTTGCCGCTCGCACCTCGTTCTCACCCAAATACCCATTCGTCGGGCCGCCAGCTCTCCCGACGGATGGGTCTGCCTCTTAGGAGGCATTCGACCGGTAGCGCCTGGATCCGTTCCAGCCCGGCCAGGCGCACGGTCGACCCAATGATGGAGGTTCTCGCCTGTCACCTACGGTGATGGTATGAAGCTACTGCCTTTGAGTGGCACCGGTTGGCTCGGAAGTACGATCTCACGCTGCGCGCTCGCTATGGGTCTTGAGGTAACCGCGCTCGCGAGGGGTGAGACCGGTCATCTAGTACCTGGCGTTCGATTCGTTGCCGCCGATCGAAACGGACCAGACCCCTATCGAGAGACCAGGTTGGAGTCCTGGGATGTGATAGTGGAAGTTGCATCGCATCCGCGTTGGGTTCGGCAAGCAATCGCCGCACACGGGGGATTGGCCGCTCGGTGGTGTTACGTCTCCTCGGTGAGCGTCTACCGGGATCCAAGTCGATTGGATCAAGACGAGCGGGCTGAGGTGGCAACGCCTTTCCATGGCGAAATGCTCGAAAGCTTTGACGACTACGCAGGCGCAAAAGTCGGTTGCGAAGCGCTGGTTCGATCAATGGTCGGTGAGAATGATTCTCTCATTATTCGTCCCGGATTGATTGGAGGAGCAGGTGATCTTTCCGATCGGACCGGGTACTGGCCCTGGCGCTTTGCCCATGCCGCAGCGTTGGGCCGAGAGGTACTGATCCCTGATCCCATTGGCAGGGAGGTGCAGATCGTCGACGTGGAAGATCTTGCAGGCTGGATCGTGTCCGCTTTGGACTTCGCGCTGTCTGGAACCTACAACGTGGTGGGTGACACTATCTCATTGGCTGATTACTTCTCGATCTGTCGATCACTGAATGGGGGAAGCGTTAGCCAGGTCATCGTTTCATCTGAGTGGCTGGTCGAACAAGGGGTTGCCTCCTGGGCGGGTCACCGTTCCCTTCCATTGTGGATTGCCGAGTCGGGACATGAGGGCTTTGCTCGCTGGAGCGGAGCCAAGGCACGAGATCATGGATTTCATGCTCGACCGATGAGCGAGACCATGGAAGCGGTTCTGCTGTGGGAGTTGTCGAGAGACGCTTCTGAACGAAGGGCCGGTCTGACCGATCTAGAGGAACAAGATCTCCTTATGGCCCTCTCGAAAGGTTCGAGGTAGCACATCGTCAACCCAGCTTGCTGTGGATTACCCGTGATGGCGACGCATTATGTGCGGCTTCCCAACCAGACCGATCATTCGAGTCGTAGTGGGTCCGATCGGGTTCGTCGCCGCTCACATGCAACCCATCCAACGCATTGACGCGCCAAAGATGGCGGTGAGGTTGTCGGCTTTACAAGGGGATCTTCGATGCCGCTGAATCCCTCAGAGGACGAAGGGAATGAACCTTTTGGTCATTCGCTTGTACGAAGGGTACGTCTCTGGGAAGCACGTCGTCATATAACGTTCCTCAACGAATGCGGAGTACGTGAAGTAGATTGTGGCAAGGCCAGCGGCGTAGAGCCATGTCCAGGTCAGTGCCGTCGCGGTGCCGACGAGCGCGAGAACGAGTCCCGAATAAATGGGATGTCGAACGAGCGCATATGGACCGCTTGTTACCAAGTCGGGATCCTCCTTGCGGGACATCGGTGATCCCCAGTTTTGCCCGATATTGAGACGAGCCCAGATGGCGAAGCCTTGACCCAGCAATAGCAGAGTGAGGCCAACGAGAATCTGCCATAGTTCTCGGCGGACTCCATATCCCTGAAGCGCACCTACTTGAGCGAGGAAGACGACGACTCCCCCGAGTACGACTCGAATCACCAACTCCCTCGCCCAGGCAACTCTCGCCCGCTTACGCGAAAATGCACTAGCCAGCCAGTAGAGCCAGAACAGTAGCCATGCCATGATGACCGCGATCTCGATTCCAGACATCACATCACGCCGTCGACCGAGGAGGTCGTGACCGAGATGCTGACATGACGAGGAGGGAAGGAGCTATGGCGTGGACCGACACGTCAAGCTCGAGTATGCCTTCGTATGAGATATCACGGTCGTCACAACCTGTAGGTCGGTGCTTGCCTCGACCAACTTCATAATCGACGTAACCACCCGGGATAGGAGATGGGAACCCCTTGCCTCGCGCGCGTCGAAGCTCGACACCAAGCGAAGGCCCAGCGGTGGCAGTCATGCGATCGGTGTGCACTTTCCACATACACCCACCTCCCACTGGAAGGATAACGGTTCCTCCCCAGGCGCGGGTGGAGGTCCTTCTTGGTCGACGTGGCTCCCCACTACATAAGGGGACGCATGACTCCTAAGGCCGCCTATGAAGGTCGAGCGAAGATGCCGCGGGGCACGCTCATCAACCAACCCCACTACCGCATCAAACCCGACACAGTCGACCAGCGAGGACGTGTGACGATGCGCTTTCTCGGAGCCCTCTGCCATCTCTATGTCGGATGGCAGCACTGCGGGAGTAGGCTCCGGCTCTACCTCATAGACGGTTACTTTAGACGTCGTCACCAAAGATGGCGAACGAGCGAGTGAGAACGTCTTCAGTCCCGATCGGGACTGTCTGTCCATGACCAATCGATTCCCGACATAGAAGTTCAGAGGTTCAAGTGTCTTCGATGTTTTGAAACATCACAGAGAGCGGGCGACGGGAATCGAACCCGCGTTCTCAGCTTGGGAAGCTGATGTTCT
>JBMFXL010000007.1:0-15280 GCA_049964275.1 Acidimicrobiales bacterium
CGACCGGTTGCGTCGCGCGATGTGGGCGGTGGGTTCGGGAGCTCGACTCATCGCTACCAACACCGATCCGACCTATCCGACTCCGGACGCGTTGATTCCAGGCGCAGGTGCAATCGTCGCTGCGGTGGAACGAGCGAGCGGGGTTACCGCGCAAGTTGCGGGTAAGCCCTATGAGCCAATGGCTGCGATCGTGCGTCGCGCGATCGGCGGCGGTTCCGCTGTCATGGTCGGTGATCGATACTCGACCGACGGCGAGTTCGCCGGTCGACTCGGTATTCCGTTCTACCTGGTCAAAAGTGGTGTCGATGAGCACATTCCCGTGGAATCGCGCCAGCCAGCCCGGATAGCGCCGGATCTCGCGACGCTTGTCGATGAATCGGTGGAAACCACTTCTATGGAGAGAGAACAAGGAGAGTAGTGTGCAACAGATCGTGCTCGCCCAACGTCCCGTCGGTGAACCAGCAAGTGCGGATTTCGGGATCATCGATGTGGCAGCGCGTGCCCTGCGTGATGGTGAGGTGCGCGTCGCCCCTACCTATTTCTCGGTAGATCCCTATCTACGAGGGAGAATGTCCGACGCGAAGTCCTATGTGCCCCCTTTTGTGGTCGGCGGCCCCATTGCCTCCGGGGCAGTAGGGCGGGTAATCGAGTCCCAGTCGCCAGGTTTGGCCGTGGGCGACCGGGTGACCGGGGTCATGGACTGGTCGGAGGAACCCGTGGTCGATGCTCGAGGTCTGACGAAACTCCCCGATGACGCTTCGGTGTCAGAGAGCTGGTACCTCGGTGTACTTGGCATGCCGGGCCTCACCGCGTACGTAGGTCTTACTGAGATCGGGGGCATGTCCGGAGGTGAAGAGATCTTCATCTCCGGCGCGGCGGGCGCGGTCGGGTCGATCGCAGGACAGATCGCCAAGGCTCAAGGAGCCAAGGTGTTCGGGAGTGCGGGAAGCGCCGAGAAGGTTGCGCAGCTTCGCAGACTCGGGTTCGATGACGCATTCTGCTACCGAGAAGAGTCACCTCGTCGTGCACTGGCTCGTATGGCGCCCTCGGGGATCAACCTCTACTTCGATAACGTGGGAGGTGCGCATCTCGAGGCGGCACTCGATTCGCTGGTCGACTTCGGTGTCGTCATCTCGTGTGGTGCGATTTCGCTCTACAATGCAACCGAAGCGGTGGCTGGACCACGGAACTTCGAGGCCTCGGTCGTGAAGAAGCGGCTGAGGATCCAGGGATTCATCGTGACCGATCACATGAAGAGCTACCCTCGATTCGTCGAGGAGGTCGCCCCTCTCATAGAGGGTGGGAAGTTGCAGGTACTCGAAACCGTACGTGAGGGTTTCGCGTCGCTTCCCGAAGCGTTCCTAGGGCTCTTCCATGGTGACAATCTTGGCAAGATGATCGTTCGTGTCTGAATCATGACCTCGAGGTGAGAACTTCCTCACGCATGACTCATTCCTGGTAACAACGGGGCGTGCAGGCTCGATGGTAGGTTGGTAAGGAGGTGGACATGAGTTCGATCACGGTGAGAAAGCGTTCCATCCCGATGGCAGGGCTATTGGCGATTATCTCCATTGCCGGCGCGCTTGGCATAGGCACCTTGGTAGCGGGCGTGTCCCCGGTGCTGACTTCGACGGTGCCGTCGACCATCTCGTTGACACCGCGGCACGGCGATCATGCCCCGAAGTTTTCGTCCTCCTCCTCCTCAACTACCGTGGTTGATCGGACCGAGCGAGCCGCTACTTCGCGCGCAATTGTGCAGGTGTCGACGCCCAACTCCATCTATGGCTACCAGCCAGGGGAGGGTGCGCCCACGCAGATCGACAACGATGGCGATACGCGATGAGACCGGGTGGCTGAGCGTATGAGCAATCATGTGGCATAGGTGGCTCAGTCGGCTGATACCTCATTCGACGACGGCACGTCTTGTCATACTCTCCTCGCTGGTTGCATTCATGGTGGTTGGCGCGGTGGTCGTCCAAGTCGTTCGCGTCTTCGAGCAGCACTACTTGAGCGTGGAGACCCAGAGTCTTGCCAGCGAGCTCACCGACTTCCAGAGCTACGAGCAGACTCGGCCACCACAATTCGGTGTATTCGAGAACGCAGAAACCTACCTTCGTTACCACACGCCCCTACCTGGCCACGTCATCATCATCGCGTTCGATGGGCATCCTGCGCTTGGATCTGATGGGTCGAAGAAGATCTTCACGACCACCGAGGTGCGATCGATCATTGCGCACCCCGAGAGCACGAGTCGCGCCTTCCGCGTCACCATTGGCGAGTCGTCCTATCTTGCGTTGAGTGCGCCCCTGGTCAACGGCGGCATCGTCGTAGGCCATTACTTCGGATTCGACAGCCTGAAGAGCTTCGTTGCGCAACAGCGTCAGGTCATCGTGCTCACGATCTTCGAAGGCGTGGTGACCCTGCTCTTCGCGATTGTGAGCGGTTACATCCTTCTTCGACGGGTCATGTCAACCGTTGGCGACGTCACCAAGACCGCGCTTCAGATCGCGGGTGGAGATCTCGATCAACGACTTCCGCAGAGCAAGACTTCCGACGAGCTCTCTGAGCTGACCGATGCCTTCAACCGGATGATCTCGAAGCTCCAGGGTACGCTCGCAGCTGAGCGTCAGCTTCTCGCGGACGTCTCTCATCAGCTCCGCACCCCTCTTACCGTACTGAGGGGCAACGTTGAGTTGATGGAGGTATCGCCGCCGAGTACTCCGGAAGAGGTGAATGAGACTGCAGCCATCCTTCTTGAAGAGATAGAGTTCATGTCGTCACTGGTAGACCGGTTGCTCTACCTTGAGCGACTTTCCTTGCCTCAGTACCTCTCGAAGGAAGCGATCGATGTTCGGAGTTTCCTCTACGATCTCTACTCTGCGGCTCGCGTGCTCGGGGAGCGCACCTGGGTGATGGGAGACGTACCCGATCTCGTGGTAAGGGTCGATCAGGCTTCCGTACGTGGCGCCCTCCTTAACCTAATCGACAATGCGTTCAAGGCAACTCGCGAGGGCGAGGTCATCGAGATCGGTGCACGTCTCGATGCAACTGGTCGATGGGTGGAGCTCTATGTGCGCGACGAAGGCCGCGGCGTCCCTCCTGAGATGCTTGGACGAATCTTCCAGCGCTTTGAGACCTCTGGCGCGCTCACTTCGCGGGGAGCTGGACTTGGCCTCGCCATTGTGAAGGCAACCGCCGAGGCACACGGAGGCGAAGCTCGCATGGAGTCCGAGCTCGGAAAGGGAACGACCGTGGTCCTCGCGATTCCATATGCGGACGGTCGACCCGCAGAAGATGATGAGCGCGATAACGAAGATATCCTCGCCGAGGACGAACTCGACGACGCCACAGACGAGTCTGCGAGAGTGGACGGGGATCTGATGACCAACCGTAGTGCGCCGCCGAGAGCAACTGCTGATTCGCGAGAAGGAGCACCCTAATGCATATCGTCATCGTGGAGGATGATGCAAGGATTGCCTCATTCGTGTCGAAGGGACTGCGAGCAGAGGGGTATGTGACGACCGTCATCGCTGATGGAGCGGAGGCACTTCGCACCGTGCCACTTTTGGCCGACGAGATCGATCTCGTGCTTTTGGATCTCGGACTCCCGAACGTCGATGGCCAGGATCTCCTGCGTACGTGGCGAGCTCGGAAGTTCGATCGACCCGTCATCATGCTGACGGCGCGTGACGACGTGGCAGAGAAGGTGAAGGGCCTCGACGCCGGGGCCAACGATTACGTCACCAAGCCCTTTCACTTCTCTGAACTCCTCGCGCGTATCCGCGCCTCACTTCGCACGAAGGAGCAGGGGCAGTCCACGACCCTCGAAGTCGAGGATCTTCGACTCGATCTCGTTACCAAGCTTGCGTATCGAGCGGGTCGGCGAATCGAGCTTGCACCAAGGGAGTGGGCGCTCCTCGAACTCTTCATGCGAAATCCGCACCAGGTGCTTTCTCGTGCCCAGATACTGTCCCACGTGTGGGAGTACTCGTTCGATCCTGGCTCGAACGTGGTCGACGTCTACGTGGGCTATCTCCGTAAGAAGCTCAATCAGCCAGGGCTAAGCCCCATGCTCAAGACCGTGCGGGGCGCAGGCTACCGTCTCGTCTCACCCTAGCTCTGCCTCCCCATCGCGGATGGCTTGGGCGACCTGTGCGGAGCGGAGTTCGTCGATCTCTTCGGCGACCTTCTCGTCCTCGGCCATGACCGCATCGAGGTCGGTATCGGCGAACCCTATGACGCCCATCTTTTCGAAGGTCTCGCGCATTTTCGGTCCCCAGAGACCGATGTCTCGGAGTATCGGGACGATACGCATGAAGAGGAGTGAGCGGAAGGCGAGTTGACCTTCGGATTGTTCGACCCATGTCCTGCACTGATCGACGGGAAGACCGATCTGCTCCCACACCTCAGTGGCGAGAAAGCGATCACGCATGAGGTAGCACGCTTCTGCACAGAAGTCCTCGCGCTCGTGCCGTTCTGCCTCGGTAAGACTTGGGTAGTATTCGCGAAGCACGTTCCGACCAAAGGTAACGTGACGGGCCTCGTCTTGCATCACATACGCGGTCACCGTGCGAGCAAGATCGTTCTGGGTGAAGTTGCGGATGAGTCCAAAGGCGGCCAATGCGAGTCCCTCGATGAGCACCTGCATGCCGAGGTAGGTCATGTCCCATCGCGAGTCGGTCAGGACATCCTCCAATATCTCGCGAAGATTGGCATTGATGGGATAGGCCAGCCCGATCTTGTCGAGGAATGCGGAGTAAACCTCGACGTGACGGGCCTCATCCATCACCTGGGTCGCGGCGTAGAACTTGGAGTCGAGTTCGGGAACGTTCTGAACGATCTTGGACGCACAGATCAGCGCACCCTGTTCTCCATGAAGGAACTGGCTGAACTGCCACGCAGCAAGGTGTTGCCGTAACTCGCCACGAGCTTTTGTGTCAAGGCGCTCCCAGATCTCGGATCCATAGATGGGTACCTGATCATCGATCACACTCATCGGATTCATCGGATCGAGTTCGAGGCTCCAATCGATGCGTGTGTCGGAGTTCCACTGACGACGCTTACCTTTGTCGTAGAGGTTGAGGAGTTTTTCGCGTCCCTCGTCGTAGTTCCAAGAGAAGCGAACGGTGCCACTTCCGTCGGCCACCTTCCATCCGGTCTTGTCTACCGGGATCGCGAAGTGCTTGGTGCCCATGGCTGCCTCCTCGGTTGATTATTTTGACCCTACCATCTACCACAGCTCGTGGGAAGTCGCCCTTAGCTCGGGCGCTCAGGGGCTGGCTGGGCGTGCTCACTCCAAGGTTGCTCCTTGCCTTCGAGGGAGTTCAGGCGAAGTGCCATGAGCAAGAAGATGGCGAATATTGTCATGGGCACCCAGCGAGGATCTGGGTGTACGAGGAGAATGTCGATACCTTGGGCAAGCTGGGCTCCTCGGAAGGATCCAAGTCCCCGTACCTTCCCTGAGGCGTCGATGAGATGAAGTCCCGTCGGACCGTCCATTCGTAGCTCAAGGACGGTGTCGTCGTGGAATGCAATGGTGCAGCGAAGCGGTGCTCGACGTGCACGCTGTCGTTCGAAGGCGATCCGTGCAATTGGGGAGAGGTCTCGATCCAATAACGAGACAACGCGACCGCGATTTTCCGACGAGGTGATCGCGAACTGTTCGGATGCGAGGGCGGTGGGCAGTCGAAAACCAAGTACCTCGTCGTTCTTGGTCACCGTCGCGACGGTGATGCCAGATGCTTTGAACTCGAAGCTCTGCTCAGATGGTTCGATCGAATAGTTGCCGCTGCCGTCTATGTTCACTTCACAGGCCGGGCAGGTCGAAGCGCTGGAGGGAATATCGAATCGACACGCCAGGCAAGTAGTCACTTCATTGTATCGACCGTTTCCAGGTGGGTCTTGAACGTCCGTTGAGGGCATCGATAAGTTCGCGCAGTCGCGCGTAGTCCCTGCGATTGAACGCGACCCGAAGGCGTGGAAGTGAGATCTCATCTCCGTCTGCGATCTCTGCAGGCAGCGGCTCAGTCGGTACAAGAGCCTCGCCTGTGGTGATGTCGCGAAATCGTTCCCGAAGAGAAGCGAGTTCGCCGTTGGTGGGAAGCTCTTGGAGTCGAAGTATGAGCGAATCACCGACCCAACGCATGGAATGGTAGTTCTCGTAGAACCCTACGGCCTCCTCGGCTGCGGACTTTGGATCCTCATAGAGTGATAGCAGCGAGAGGTCGTTGGGGGAAATGTATCCCGAAGGTATGAGGACGTCTCGAAAGTAATCCATGAGCGGACCGTAATGATCCCACCTGGGATCTTGTACCAAGATGACCGGGGCGAGCTGCGCCTTGCCGGTCTGCATGAGCGTGAGCACTTCGAAGACTTCGTCCATGGTCCCAAGACCACCAGGCAGCGCGAAGAACGCGTGCGACTCCTTCACGAGCATTACCTTCCTCGTGAAGAAGTACTTCATCTCCACCCGGATGTACTCGTCGAATCGCTCGTCGTCTTTTTGCTCGAAGGGAAGCGCGATACCGACTCCGAAGGCATTACCCGGACCAGCGCCCTCCATGGCTGCTTTCATGATTCCAGGTCCTCCACCGGTTACCACCATCCACGACTCAGAGGCGAGATATCCACCAAGCTCGTGAGCC
Organism: Acidimicrobiales bacterium; assembly: GCA_049964275.1. Taxonomy (GTDB): domain Bacteria; phylum Actinomycetota; class Acidimicrobiia; order Acidimicrobiales; family Acidimicrobiaceae; genus JAJYZP01. The sequence goes on from JBMFXL010000007.1 coordinate 6,645, forward strand.
AACCGATAGTCGGGGTGGTCCCGCCCGGTCCTCGCAGATCCGAAGATCGTCGCCTTCTTGCGAGAGCGATACGGTCGAAATGCGCGCAAGGCATATTCGAGCTCGCGAAGCGAGGCCGTCAGAATCTTGAGGTCGAGGCGGTCGAACTCGTCGGCAGAGATGTCCGACGCGATCCGATAGAGCCGGCGGACGAGATCTTGATTGGGTAGTCCCTGACGCTCACTGAGCGCCTCATCGACAAGCTGCCCAAGGGTCTTAGGAGGCTCGATCATTGGAGTGTGCGAGGGTGAAGTCGAACCGGAGTGGTGCCGTGGGCCGGCGCCGTTGCAGGAGAGGGCTCGTGGTTGACGATGTCGTAGAGCGTGTTGCGCTGAGCAAGCGTGCGACCAGCTGTCGAGGCAACCTCGATAAGGTCCGTGATGCCGAGCTCGCGGCCGTGCTCGGAGCCTGCAGCATGAGAGATATTCTCCTCCATGAGCGTGCCACCGAGGTCATTCGCGCCAGAACGAAGGAGTATCGAGGCTCCTTCGGTGCCCATCTTCACCCAACTGGCTTGCACATTGTCAATGAGACCATGGTAGGCGATTCGCCCGACGGCATGCATGAGGACGGCCTCTCGGAAGGTCGGCCCCCGGCGTGCGTTGCCTGCCAAGAAGATTGGAGCTGCCATGTGAACAAAGGGCAAGGGAACGAACTCGGTGAAGCCTCGGGTTCTCTGCTGGAGGTCGCGTGTGCGTACCAGATGAGTGACCCAGCTCTCAGGTGTCTCGATTGCCCCGAACATGATGGTGACGTTCGACCGGAGACCGACCTCGTGTGCGACCTCATGTATCTCGAGCCAACGGTCGGTGCGCAACTTATCGGGACAGAGTTCTTCACGAACGTCATCGTCGAGAATCTCTGCTGCGGTGCCAGGGAGCGTCTTCAATCCCAGCTTGACCATCTCTGAAAGATATGCGGGGAGCTCCCAGCCAAGCCGACGGGCACCCTCATCGATCTCTAGGGCAGAGAAGGCGTGGATGTGGATCGCGGGCGCGGCCTCATGGATTGCTCGAACGACTTCGAAGTAGAACTCACCGTCGAAGCTCGGGTGAATGCCGCCCTGCAAGCAAACCTCGGTTGCACCTGCTGACTGCGCCTCAAGCACTTTGTCGACGATCTCGCTCATCGAGAGGAGATACGGTGTACCTCTTAGGTTGAGCGAGAGCGGTCCTTTGGAGAATGCACAGAAGCGGCATTTGAAGGTACAGATGTTGGTGTAATTGATGTTCCTGTTGGATACGAAGGTCACCGTGTCGCCTACGGTGCGACGCCGAAGATGATCAGCGAACTCTACGACTTTGGCGAATCGATTACCACGAGCTTCGAAGAGCGTCATCAGCTGCTTGGAGTCCACAGGCGTGCCTCCCTCGACGCCCTCGAAGATCTCATCGAGGTCGGGGTCGTGGCGTTCTCTTCTTACCTCCCGAAGGTTCAGCTTCTCGGTGACCGCCGCCCCTGAGTGCCAAGCCTCTTCTCGCCCCAAGCCACTGGCGTCTGCGTGGGCGAGGAGCGAGGGCCGAACCGTGGGATCGATCCACGAACGGTCGAATGCGTAACGAGGATAGACGGGCAGGCGTGGGACAAGATCGAAGCCGGCGGCGTCCAGTTCGTAACGCAATTGATCGAGGTGGGGCCAGGGACGCTCGGGATTGACGTGATCCGAGGTGATGGGTGAGATCCCGCCGAGATCATTGATGCCTGCATCAAGCAATGCGCGTATGTCGCCCGAAAGGTTGGGTGGTGCTTGGACGGCAATGGCTGCAGGTAGGAGAATGCGGGCGAGTGCGATCGCCCGGAGGTGCTCCTCGGTCGATGGAGGAGAAGCATCAGCCATTCCAGTGCGCGGCTTGGGGAGGAAGTTCTGGATGATGACCTCTTGGACGTGACCGTGACGTCGGTGGGCCGCCGCGATCGCCGTGAGAGCACTGACGCGATCGAGTTCGTTCTCTCCGATGCCAATCAGGATCCCCGTAGTGAATGGGATACGTAGCTCGCCCGCGAACTCGAGGGTCGCAAGTCGGCGCTCGGGAGTCTTGTCTGGGGCAAGGCGATGCGCAGAGAGGTCAGCTCGGAGTGACTCGACCATCATGCCCTGAGAGACGCTTCGCGTACGGAGGCGCGCGAGTTCAGCCCGATCCAGTGCGCCCGCATTGGGGTGAGGGAGGAGCCCGAACTCGTCGATGAGGATCGAAGCTACTTCCTGGACGTACTCGATGGTACTTGGTACTCCGGCAGCTGCAAGGAAGGTTTGCGCACGGCGGTAGCGGAGTTCGGGTCGCTCTCCGAGCGTAAGAAGCGCCTCGGTCACTCCCACGTTGACCGCACGCTCGGCGAGTCGACGTACGTCGTCATGATCCATGTACGCCGATGAGAGTGCGGCCGGCGCTTTGGCGAAGGTGCAGTACCCGCATCGATCCCTGCACAACATGGTGACGGGGAAGAACGCCTTTGGCGAGTACGTGACCGTCGTGCCATAGGTCTCGTCCCGAATGGCCCGCGCCAATTCGAGAAGCGCCTCGGTCGGCAGATTGATGAGATCGGCGGGAGATTCAGTGCGCTGCATGGTCTTCTTGCGATAGTAACCCACGTTGACGTGCTATCGATGCCGCCTCTTCGTCGATGATAAGCACCGTGCGCTCCCGCGGGAGGTCCTGAGCTGGCATGGGAGCGCCCTCGAGGAGTGATGCGACGATCGCTGCTTTCGAAGCACCTTGCACACAGAGGACTCTGCGGGGTGCTCGCGAGATCGCTCGATAGGTCAGGGTAATGCGAGGATGTCGATTGAGTCCTGAAGGATCGATGTTCCAGGTGACGTCGCGATCGAGGACGTCGAGTGCTCGCGAGTCCGGGAAGAGCGAAGCGATGTGTCCGTCGGGACCAATTCCAAGGTGGATCAGCGAGTTGGGGAGGTGGTCGGCGATCTCGGCCTCGTAACGTGCTGCGATGGAAGCGAGTACCTCATCGTTCAGCTGATCCATGCGGTGATCATCGGCGGGAGTCAGAATGGGGAGTACTCCGAGTGGTCCGTCGCCACGACCTGCAAGAGGACCGAGGAAGACGGTCTGGAAGACGTGCCAGTTGGAGTCCTCCGAACGTGATGCCACGACACGTTCGTCAACCTGTGCGAGCATGACGGTCCGCAGGTGGGAGAGGAATTCCTGGTCATCGGTCATGGCACCCAGCAGGGCTGGTCCGGTCGACCCGCCGGAAGCGAAGAGCGTGCCCCCTTCGGAAAGATGTGCGATGATCTCCCGAGCGAGGAGATCTCCGACGTGTGGTACTACCCGGACCTCCCACGAGCCTGCGACTCGCATGTCCGAACCCCCTTCCGTTTCATGTACTTCGTTGACCTACATGAAGCAGGTCGAACATGAGTCCCTTTGGCTACGCGTTCACACGAATCACGCGGCGAGCCTTCGCCTGTAGCGCTTGGAAATCGCCGAGAGATTGCGCTGCAAAGAGCTCACGGAAGCCATACTCCTGGCCTGGAATGGGAACCTCCTCCTTCGTCTCGTCGACCAGCTGCAGCGCGACGAGTGCATTCGCACCGCCTTTGTGAAGCTGGCCAGTCGAATGGAGGAATCGTGGCCCGATTCCATAGGTGATCGCATGCGGGCGGAGTGGCGCGAGTTCACCCACGAGGTCTGCGAGAATTTGTCGTTCGTCTGTCGGATCGACGAAGGCCATAACCGCGATGTAGTCTTCGGGCGTCGCGTGCTTCAAAGCGAATTCGATGGCGTCATTGCGATCACCGGTGAGAGGAGTCGACGCTCGTCGTTGGTCAAGAATGGTCTTGGTCGCGTTCTTGGCGGCCTGCACGTCGGGCTGATTGAAGGGATCGATCTCCATGAGCGATCCGAGCATCGCGGTCGTGAGCTCCCAGCCGAAGATGAGGGAACCGAGTGCGCTCGGATTGGTCGGTGCGACTTCGACGAGCTGCCGATCGGATTGGTCGGTATCGAGATCGAACGGGACCGGCACGATACCCTTACCTGACTTGCCAAGGGACTCGGCGATCAGCTGCTCGAGCCACATGGGGATGCGTCCCGTCTGGGCGTTACCCTGCAATCCCAACTTGTCGGCACCTTGCACATAGCGGGCGAAGATCTCCTCGGCACGGTGCTCTGCAGCATCCCAGTCGACTGCTTGCGCGCCGGAGAAGAGTCCGAAGAGGTCAAAGCCGACGAGTGCGCCGAGAGTCGTGCCGAAGGGGGTCAGCACCGAGTAGCGCCCACCGACATCCTTCGGGGTCTCGACGATCCGTGTGATGGCGCGTTCCCGCGCAAGTCTGGCAAGGGGCGTATCCGGATCCGACAGCACTATGTAGTTTGCAGGCTTACGCATACGATCCCAGAGATGGGCAAAGACCGAGTCCACCTCGGTCGTCGTACCCGATTTGGATGCAAGCACCACGGTCGTGTCGGTGAGGTCCAAAGACGCGATTAAGTGGGGATGTGTGGAATCTACGAAGGTGACTCGGCGTCCGTTTGGCGTGCCTAGCGCTCGATTGAACTCCTCGAGCATCATGGCTCCGAGCGAGGAGCCTCCCATGCCGACGTAGATGATGTGGGTGGAGTCCACGGAGTTCGCGAGCGAGATTTGTGATTCGATCTCCTCGTGCGTGAGCTCTGCGTAGCGGAGCCAGCCGAGGAAATCCTTGGCGATGCTCTCCTCGGGCCATATCCCAAGATCTCGCTTTGCAATTGCCTCAGCAAGCTTTCCCATGGCTACTCCTTCTGTCTCATCGTGCTCCCTCGCCTGCTCAGGAGCGCTGCAATTTGTCGTTCAGTAGTGCGAGGATTGACTCGTGGGAGCTCGCGAATGACTTGACGCCTTCATCCTCGAGTTCGTTGGCGACGTCTAAGAGGTCGATTCCGACGGCGGCGAGCTCGGCGACGATCTGATGAGCGTCGTCCACTCCCTGGGTGAGGCTTACAGTGGGCTTACCGTGGTCGATGTATGCCTCGAGCGTGGCCTGGGGCATGGTGTTCACACAGTTCGGCCCGATCAGCCCTTCGACGTACAGGAGATCTGGATAGGCGGGATTCTTCGTAGAGGTCGAGGCCCAAAGGGGGCGTTGGAGGTTGGCGCCATGAGCGCTTAGCTCGTTCCACCGTGGCGATGAGAACGTGGCGAGGAACTCTTGGTAGGCGAGCTTGGCCTGTGCGATCGCAGCTCTCCCTGCGAGCTCCTCCCTTCCGATCTTGTCGAGCATTGAATCGACCTTGGTATCGGTTCGTGAGATGAAAAACGATGCCACCGAGTGGACCTTGGATACCCGAGAGGGGTCGGTCTCTGCGAGCTCGGCAAGTCCGCCGAGATAGGCCTCCATGACCTCGAGGTAACGAGGCACCGAGAAGATCAGGGTTACATTCACCGATACACCCTGTGCGATGATGCGTCGGAACGCGCGTACTCCTGCTTTGGTCGCGGGCACCTTGATCATGACGTTGGGTCGATCGAGGGTCTTGGCGAGTGCGAGGGCTGCCTCGACGGTGGCGTCCTCCTCGTGAGCCAAGCGAGGATCCACCTCGATGGAGATGAATCCGTCGCTTTCTCCTGAGGAGACGAAAAGGCTCTTGGTCAGGTCGGCAGCATCCCCAATATCGCGGAGTACGAGCGCCCAATAGGCCGCGTCGGCACTTTGATCTTTGAGCGTGGAAATCTGCTCGTCGTACTCCTCACCTTTGCTTATGGCATTGGCGAAGATGGTGGGATTGGAGGTAAGTCCTCGAACTCCAAGATCGAGGAGCTTCGACAACGTCCCATCTTGCAGCCAGGACCTCTGAAGGTTGTCGATCCAGGGCGACACCCCGAAATCGTCGTACAACGTACCCAACTGTGACATCATCAACCTCGTTCCGTTCACACCGCCCTGATGGCGGGGGACTGTTCGGATCAATCCTGAGCCTAAAGCATTGACCGGCCAACCATGCGAGGAGTGGAGATCTAAGGGCGACTGCTTCGGCGGCCCCAGAGAGCGTATCGTGGTGCGATGAACGACGACTTGAAGGAATCACCACGTCGCCCACAGGTACCTCCTCCATGCGACCTCACCCTTGGGCTCACCAACCTCTCGAAGGAACCAGGAAAGACCTCATGGTCAATGTTCGCCGACGAGCGTTTCACCAATCCCGCAGGCACGATTCAGGGTGGTTTCCTCGCGGCCCTCATTGACTCCGCGATGGGAGCTTCGGCAGTCACCTACGTTCAGGGACGGAAGGTCTACGCCGCGAACTCCGATCTCTCGGTTCGTTTCTTGAGGCCCGCCAGGATGGGTACGCAACTCACGTGTGTCGCGGAGGTAGTTGCCGGAGGCCGCTCGGTACTTCATCTCGAGGCGACCGTATCGGACTCACAGGATCGAGTGATCGCGCGCGGGAGTTCGACTTATCACCTCATCCCACGCGAGGAGCGGTAAGTTCGACACACTAATGTTGGTGCGAAGAGGGAGGTCCGCGTGAAGGGTGGAATTGGTTCAGAGCCTGCGAAGATCAAGGCGACCTTCGATCTCGTAGTCCGTTACGTCAAGCAAGAGACCCTCGGTCCTCTCAAGAGTCTCGGGAAGTTCGCTGGATTTGCGATTGCGGGTTCGATGTCTCTGGCCATTGGCTTCGTGCTCCTCATGCTTGGTGTGCTCCGTCTCTTCCAGGATGAAACAGGATCTTCGTTCCATGGGCACCTCACATGGATCCCCTATCTGCTCACCCTGATCGTTGGAGTAGTGCTCCTCGCCGTGAGCTTCGTCGCGATTCTCAAACGCAAGTCCCGAGCGCACTCGGCATGAGCGTGGGCGTAGATAGGATTCGGAGGCAAGACAGATGACATCCCAGCAAAAGGTGAGCTTGGGTGATATCGAGTCGTCGTTACGGGAGATCCAAGGTGGAGTACAGTCCGCCAAGGATGCGGCCGCACCCGCACAACCCCCGCTCATCGTGGTTGGAGGAATCATCGCCACAGTGGTGATCTTTCTCATTGGCTTCCGCAGAGGCCGCCGCCGTTCGGTCGTCGTAGAAGTGAAAAAGGTCTAAGCGATGAAGGGACTACCGCTCAAGCGACTTTCAGAGCTTCTTCCCTCACGAGTTCTGCGTCGCGCAGCTCGTTCCACAAATCCCTACCTTGCGCTGCCCGCTGCGGTATTCCTCGTCGTGCGCTGGCTCTCCAAGCGGAGCAAGCTCATCGACGCCAAGTCGACGGTGGTGAAGGTGCGTCCCGGAGAGAGCTATCTCGTCAGTGCGACTACTCGTTCGAAATCCAAAGGTGCGTAGCCGAACTTGATGTTCGAGAGTTCTTCTTTCGCTGCTCGCACGAATGCCGCATTTGCCGAGGATGACCTGGTCATACTTGAGGATCACAAGAAGCGTCGCAGCATGATCACGCTTCGACGCGATGCGATGATCCATACCCACGTGGGATCCATCGATGCGTCTTCGGTGATCGGAGAGTTCTCTGGTACGGTGGTACGAACCTCCACTGATAGGCGAGTTGCACTACTTCGACCGACGCTCGAGGATTTCGTGCTCTTCATGCCGCGCGGGGCCCAGGTCATCTATCCCAAGGACCTTGCATCAATCGTATTTCGACTCAATCTGTCGCCTGGTGCTCGGGTGCTTGAGTCAGGTGTGGGTTCGGGTGCACTGTCCTGTGCGTTGATCCAACGCGGGGCAACGGTGGTAGGAGTCGAGATCAGGGAGGATCACGCCAATCTTGCGCGAAAGAACGTCCAAGCGTTTCTTGGAGCGGACGCGCTGACACGCTACGACGTTCGTATCGGCGACATCGCTTCGGCGGCAGTAGATGGTCCTTTCGATGCGGTGGTACTCGACCTCCCTGAACCCTGGGACGCGTTGAGAGCGGCACGGGACGTTCTGTCCTCCGGCGGCGTCCTCTGCGTCTACGTCACCAATGTCACCCAGCTCGTTCGCGTCAGCGATGGGTTGCGCGAGGCCGGCTTTGGATTCGCCGAGGCGGTGGAGTTGCTGGAACGCGAGTGGTACCTCAAGGGCGTGGTAGCCCGGCCGCAACACCGAATGGTCGGTCACACGGGATTCGTCCTCACCGCACGTCCCATTGCGAAGTCGGAGGATGGCACTGACCCAAGCGGAGCAGTTGGCGCATCGGATTAGCTGCCCAGACGGCCGTGCGGACGAAGCCTGGTCCTCCGCTAGTCCTGCTCGACGAAGATGCACTCCCCGGGGCACTCTTCCGATGCTTCTACGACGGCATCTTCGAGTTCGGTGGGGACCTGCGCCATTTGTGCAGAACCGCCTGGGTTGGAGAGAACCTGGTCGCCTTCTTTGACGTATGCGAGGCCATCGTCAAGCAGTGTGAACACTGGTGGGCAGATTTCCTCGCAAAGCCCATCGCCCGTGCACAGATCCTGATCAATCCAGACCTTCATCTACCCATCTCTCCCTAGCGTTTTTGCTCACCCTGTTGTGCGGCTTTCGTCAGTCAATCTAATCGGTCAAGACGAAGAAAGAAGTTCCTGAATTGCCTGTCCAACGGAGTCCAATGACGAGTAGGGCGGTATAGCTTGGGATGAGGGGAGGTGGTTTGTACGTCAGAGTTTGATCAGCAACACGAGGGACTCC
>JBMFXL010000008.1:0-13726 GCA_049964275.1 Acidimicrobiales bacterium
GGGGAATGGCGACCTCGACCTTCGCTGAGGTCCGTCACGACGTTCCCATGATGAGCCTGGACAATGTCTTCTCACTCGATGAGCTCGAGCGTTGGTTCGAGCGGACCGAGCGACACTTGGAGCGCGAGGGTGTGGATCTCTCCGCACAGGCGTGTGCGCCGTACGTATTCGAACTCAAAATCGACGGCCTCGCGATGTCGCTCACTTACCGAGACGGACGACTCGTCCAAGGAGCGACGAGAGGGGACGGCGTCGTCGGGGAGGACGTGACATCGAATATTGAGACGATCGCGGTCGTACCCAAAGCGGTGACGATGAGTGAGGAGGTGCCTCCGAAGTCGCTCGTGGTTCGAGGTGAGGTCTACATGCCGATCTCCTCGTTCAAGCGGGTGAATGAGGCCCAGATCGCGGCTGGGCGACCTGTCTTTGCCAATCCTCGTAACTCCGCATCTGGCTCCTTGCGCCAGAAGGATGCATCGGTGACGGCGAGCCGAGGTCTTTCGTTCTGGACATATCAACTTGCAGAGGTAGTGCCTGAGCGCGAGTTCCCGACACACATGGCGACACTCACGTTCCTTGGTGAACTCGGTTTTCCGATCAATCCCCATATCGGTGAAGCAGCCACCAAGGAGGAGGTGATCGCCAGGCTGAAGGAGTGGGAGACCCGGCGCCACGACCTCGACTATGACATCGATGGCGCGGTGATCAAGGTGAACTCCCTTGCATACCGAGAGGCGCTCGGAATGACCTCTCGTGCACCACGATGGGCAATTGCGTACAAGTTCCCGCCAGAGGAGCGCCAGACCAGACTTCGCGACATCTTGGTCTCGATCGGCAAGACGGGCCGCGCGACGCCTTTTGCGGTGCTCGAGCCGGTCTTCGTGGGAGGCTCGACCGTGTCGTTGGCGACATTGCACAACGAGGACCAGGTGAGGCTCAAAGACGTCCGCCCTGGTGACATGGTGATCGTCCGCAAGGCCGGGGACGTCATTCCCGAGATCGTCGGTCCTGTGCTGGCGGAGCGAGACCTTGAGAGCGTGCCATGGGTGTTCCCACATCGATGCCCGGAGTGCGGAACGACCCTCGTGCGCCCCGAGGGAGAGTCCGACCACCGCTGTCCGAATCGACAATGCCCCGCGCAGATTACCCAACGCCTCATCCACTACGCTTCACGATCTGCCATGGACATCGAAGGACTTGGTGAGTCTCGTGTGCTCCAGCTGGTGGATCACGCGCTCGTGAGCACGCCTCCGGACCTCTACGCGCTTCGCGTCGACGACCTGTTGGAACTCGACAAGATGGGGACGATCTCTGCAACGAATCTTGTCCGCGCGATCGATGCGTCTCGCACGCGACCGCTGGATCGAGTGGTGACCGGACTCTCGATTCGCCATGTTGGTTCCGTTGCCGCACTCGCGCTTGCACGGCGATACGGGCGACTGAGCGTACTTCGCGATGCCTTGGTGGACGACCTTGCCCAGATCGACGGGGTAGGGATGGTGATCGCAGAGTCGATCGTTACCTTCTTCGGCGATCCCGACAACGCAGAGATCGTCGATCGTCTGGTCAGGATGGGGATCGGTGAACTCGACGTGGCGACCACCTCTGACGTCGTGGCCACACTCGAGGGGCTGGTCGTCGTGGTCACAGGCTCGGTGCCGGGGTATGGCCGAGAAGAGGCTGAGCGTGCGCTGCGCGAACGAGGAGCGAAGGCCACCGGCTCGGTATCGAAGAAGACCGATCTCGTCGTCCTTGGTGATGCACCTGGTGCATCGAAGGTCGAGAAGGCACGGCAGTACGGGATACCCGTGCTCTCGGCCGATCAGTTCGACCGGCTGTTGGCGGAGGGACGTGAGGGAGTCGAACTCGGCACCGCCTGAGTACGATTCCTGAGATCATCCCATTCGAATTTCGACGAACCCCTACAATCTTGAGAAGACGGTAGGGGAGCAAAGGGCGAGGGCACTGAGTATTTCTAGCGGCAGACCTGGCGACAATATCGGGCGAGTCCTCGGCGAACGCTATCTTTTGCTCACCCTGATAGGGCAGGGTGCGTCGGGAGGCGTGTACCTCGCGCATGATCGGCGACTGGGTCGCAAGGTAGCGGTCAAGCTCCTCCATGCTGCGCTCGCGAACGACCCTGTTTTCCTGCGACGCTTCCAATCCGAAGCCAAGTCGGCCGCTGCGCTCAATAGTCCCTACATTATGGCCGTCTACGACTGGGGTGAGAGTGATGGAGCACCCTACCTCGTACTCGAACTCCTCGCCGGCGGGTCCTTGCGAGAGCATTTCTCACGAGGTGTCAAGTTCTCGCTTGAGCAGATCGTCCTCATGGGTCAACAGGGCGCATCGGGTCTGGCCTATGCGCATCAGCGCGAGTACGTCCACCGTGACATCAAGCCCGCGAACCTACTCTTCGACGACGAAGGTCGTCTTCGTATTGCCGACTTCGGCCTCGCAAAGGCGCTCTCGGCCGCGGCGATGACCGAGCCAGAGGGGGTGTTGCTCGGCACCGCGCGTTACGCCTCACCCGAACAGGGCCTCAAACGTGAAGTGACGGCTCGAAGCGACATTTACTCCCTTGGACTCGTCCTCTATGAGTGCCTGACCGGAGGCATTCCATTCGAGGGTGAGAGTCCGCTCGAACTTCTTATGGCACGGGTGGGCGTCGTGGTGTCCGCACCGGCGCAGGCTGGTCCGCTTGGACCGTTGCTCGAGCGATGCCTTAGCGAGAAGGTGTCGGATCGACCCTACGCACAAGAGTTGGTCAGCGAACTTGAGCTTCTGGCTCGTCGCCTGGATCCACCCCGTCCGATCCAACCAATCCAGACAGGGCCCTATCTCGATATCTCGGGTGTACGGAATCTGGACGCTGTCGATCTCACTCAGGTCCTCCCCTTGAAGTCCGAAGAATCGACCGGCGTATTCGATATTGATAGCTTCGCGCCGATGGGCATGGGGGCGCGAAACGTCGATCTTGCCCCGATGGGTGCACAGGACCTCTCGGCAACGATCTTCGACGACGAGCATGCGACCGTCGCGATCTCCCAACTCGTCCATGACGGGCCTCCTGACGGATTGACGCCGCCAGGACCACCGACACCCCTGGCCCCCGAGGAGGTTGCACCAAGAGGGCGTCGACGCGGCCGAACCCTTGCGATATGGTCCCTCGTCATTGTGCTGCTTGCGATCGTGGGATTCGGTGGTGGTCTGTTGTACGAGAAGCTCACTCGGGCGACAGTACCCTCATTCCTCAACTTGAACCTTGCCCAGGCGCGTGCGCTCGCGTCTAAAGATCAGCTTGGGGTTACGGTATCGAGCCAGGTGTACTCGGCGTCCGTACCGGTGGGTCGGGTCGTGCTCAGTACGCCCCATTCGGGGATCATCGTACGGAAGCACTCCACGATCGATCTGGTGCTCTCGCGTGGCCATGCGCCTGTCAAGATCCCCTCGGTGCAGAACACGCCATCCGCAAGTGCCGTCGAGCGCCTGAAGGCACTCGGATTCCAAGTCTCCACCCAGCAGAGCTACTCGGAGAACGTACCCTCAGGGGATGTGATCACGCTTGCACCGGCGCCGGGTTACCTCGAGCCGTTTGGTTCTTCGGTCTCCCTCACGGTGTCGAAGGGTCCTGCACCTCGGCCGGTGCCTAATCTCGTGGGTGATACGGAGGCTCAAGCGAAGGCAGCTCTTTCTGGCTTGCAGCTCGTGGCGGCGGATACGCTGGCGTACTCGAACACGGTGCCCCAAGGTCAAGTGATCTCACAAGCGACAGCTCCTCAGACACTGGTGGCCCGAGGTTCGACCGTCAACTTCGTGGTTTCGCAGGGCCCGCACTACGTGGCGGTGCCCAACATCGCATCCGACACGCTGTCTCAGGCGGAGGCTGCACTGAGCGCAGTGGGTCTCGTGGCAAATCCTCAGCCTGTGGTGCCAGGTGCGACGACCGTCGCCTACTTCACTCCCGCTGCCTCTACCCAGGTGCTCTATGGATCGACGGTGACGCTCTACCTGATCCCTTAGGGCAGTGTTAGTCGGTGAACTCGCGAATCTTCTCTGCGATCGTCATCGCTTCGGCTTCGTCACTTGCAGAGAAGACCCCTTGGATGGCAAGAAGTTTGGTCATGTCGCCGGTGACCTGGATGCGCCCGGCAAGGAAGGACTCGAGCAGCACCGAGGGGTCTCCCCCGGTGACGATGGCTTTGGCCACCTCGTAATCGAGGGCGATCGATACGTCGGGGTCTTCAAGTTCGCCAACCTCGAATACCACCGCTCCTTCGGAGGTGTCGAGGTACGCGGTGATCGGTTCGGACTGGAAGGGTACCTCGCGGACCAGTTGGTTCAGCCGGAGCGCCGGGACCAATCGGCTGGTGTCGCCCAGGTGCTCGTCGCGAAGTCGTCGAGCAGCCTCGATCCATTCCGGAGAGAGAAAAATGTAACGCTCGGACATGGGCGAGAGGGTTCCTTCCGTTGGGTGTCTCCTTAGATCCTACGATCATCGCTTCGCAGTGAGGATCAACCCGGTCACAAAGGGGCTGTTCTGTCCTAACGTAGAATCGTCGAACCGAAACCCTCTTCGAAAGCGAACTCGGTCGATGTGAAGGAGAAGGAGGAACGTGATGTCGAATTCCTGGGTGGTGGTCGTCCATGGCTTCACTGGGTCACCCCTCTCACTTGCACCTCAGATCGACGCGTTCCGCGAGGCAGGGTTTCAGGTCAAGGTCCCGTTGCTACCCGGTCATGGCACGTCGCCCGAAGACCTTCAGACCAAGCGCTACGCGGACTGGATCGGGGTCGTCGACCAGGTAGTGATGCGCTGTGTAGCCGACGCGCCCGTCGTGCTCATGGGTCTCTCCATGGGTGGCACCTTGGTGTGCGACGTCTTGAGCAGGCGACATGACCTTGCGGGAGCCATATTGGTCAATCCGTTCGTGGTGCCCCCCGACACGGCGTATCGACAACTCGTCGCCACGCTCGTTGCGTCTGGGAACGAGTATGCGCCTTCGATCGGGTCGGATATCAAGCGCCCCGGGGCATTGGAGACCTCCTACGACCGCACGCCGCTGCTTGCTGCACAGTCACTCTTCGAGGGCGTCGCTGATGTGGAATCCAGGCTTGGTGCGATCACCACGCCGGTGCTTCTCTTCTCGTCGGAGGTGGATCACGTGGTTCCGATCGAATCAGGGGAGCGACTGAAGGCAGCGCTTGGCGATCGCTGTGATCGTCGGTTGTTGACAGACAGCTTCCACGTGGCGACCCTGGACAACGATGCCACCTACATCACGGAAGAGTCGATCGCGTTCATTCGCGCTCGGACGAGCGACGCCGTCGTGTGAGCGCCCATGTGCTCACTAGATTGACACCATGCCGGCTGAGATCTCGAAAGAGCAGGTTGCCCATGTCGCGTTTCTCTCGCGCCTTGCGGTGACCGATGAAGAAATTAACATCTACGCGGGACAGCTTTCGAAGATCCTCGAGCACGTATCCGACATCGAGGCGCTCGATCTGGAGGACGTGCAGCCAATGGCGCACCCCATACCGCTCGAGAACGTCTACGGCGAGGACGTACCAGAAGAGAGTCTTCTGCCCGAGTCCTTCCTCTCGATGGCACCACATGCAGAGGAATCAATGTTCTATGTCCCACGGATCATTGGGGAGGCCCCGTGAGTACGATCGACCTCACCTCCGCGTCGTCGATCTCTGAGGGACTCGCTTCGGGTGAGTTCAGCGTGCGCGAGGTGGCGCTCGCGGTGAATGACGCGATCTCGAAGCGCGACGACGTCGTGCGAGCCTTCTTGCACCACGATCCAGAGCAGCTGCTCGCAGACGCTGACTCGCTCGATCGTTACCGTGCGCGAGGAGAGGCGCTTGGGCCACTCTTCGGAGTACCGGTCGCACTCAAAGACAACATGGTGACGATCTCGATGCCGACCACGTGTGGGTCGAAGATCCTTGAAGGATGGGTGCCCCCCTATGACGCGACGGTCGTCGAGCGGCTACGTGGCGCAGGCGCGCTCATTGTGGGGAAGACCAATCTTGACGAGTTCGCTATGGGATCATCAACGGAGAACTCCGCCTACTTCACCACCAGGAATCCCCACGACCCGACACGAGTTCCCGGTGGATCCTCTGGAGGATCGGCCGCCGCGGTCGCGGCTGGGTACGTGCCGCTTGCGCTAGGTTCGGACACGGGAGGCTCCATTCGTCAGCCAGCCGCGCTTTGTGGAGTGGTGGGGGTGAAGCCGACCTATGGTGCGGTCTCTCGCTATGGTCTGATCGCCTTCGCGTCCTCTCTGGACCAGATCGGCCCATTCTCCCACTCGGTCGCGGATGCGGCATTCTCGCTCGAAGTGATCTCCGGCCATGACCGACGGGACTCCACCTCGCTTCATCAGCCGCCGATGGAGCTCCGCTCCACCGCCAAGCGCGGGGTGGCCGGACTGCGTATCGGCGTGGTTTCGGAGCTCATCGAGATGTGCGCACCAGACGTGGTAGCAAAGACCCAAGCGGCCGCAGACGCGCTGCGTGCCGCGGGTGCAGAGGTCGAAGTGGTCTCGGTGCCTGCGGTGACCTTCGGTCTGTCGGCGTACTACCTCATCGCGCCGGCCGAGGCGTCGTCCAATCTCGCGCGCTTCGATGGCGTGCGATTCGGCCTTCGCGCAGAGGGTGCTGATATCACTGAAATGTATCTGAAGACGCGTGCGGAGGGTTTTGGGCCCGAGGTGAAGCGTCGCATCATGCTTGGTACCTATGCGCTCTCCGCGGGCTACTACGACGCGTATTACGGCAAGGCACTCAAGGTGCGACGACGCATTGCGGAATCGTTCGACGACGTCTATAGAAACTTCGACGTGTTGCTCAGCCCGACCTCACCGACCACGGCCTTTAAGATCGGCGAGAAGGCGGCGGATCCACTCACCATGTACTTGAACGATGTCTGTACGATCCCGTCCAACCTGGCAGGTCATCCTGCCGTGAGCGTGCCCTATGGCGTGGGTACGGATGGGCTTCCGGTCGGCGTGCAGATACTTGGACCCGCGCTGTCGGAGCCGACCCTCTTTGCAGTCGCCTTCGAGCTCGAACGTGCTGCCACGGCCGACAAGGAGGGGAGACACTCATGAGCGGAATGCCCCAGTATCGACTCGACGCACGAGCGGACGTGGTGGAGTTCGCCCCCGGCTGGGAGCTCGTCGTCGGCCTCGAGGTCCATACCGAACTTCTGACCGTCACCAAACTCTTCTGTCGTTGTAGGAACGACTTCGGTGGCGCGCCCAATCGAAATACCTGTCCAGTTTGCCTGGGACTTCCTGGTTCGCTTCCCGTCGTGAATCGCCGCGCGGTCGAGTTCGCGATCCGGATCGGTTTGGCGTTGAACTGCCAGGTGCAGTCATCGATCTTCCACCGCAAGAACTACTTCTACCCCGACATGCCCAAGGATTATCAGATCTCGCAATACGACGTGCCGATCAATGCCAAGGGCTATCTCACGCTCCCGTCGGGTGCTCGTATCGGCATTGAGCGAGCGCATATCGAAGAGGACACTGGCAAGATCGTGCACCGAGGTGGCGGTGGGCGTATCGCAAGCTCTGATGCCTCGCTCATCGACTACAACCGCTCGGGAATCCCTCTCGTGGAGATCGTGAGTTCGCCCGACATCGCCACTCCGGAACAGGCACGGGAGTACGTGAGCGAACTACGTGCGGTCCTCATCGCAATCGGTGCGTCTGATGGCAAGATGGAGGAGGGTTCGCTTCGTGTCGACGCCAACGTGTCGGTGCGTCCGACGGGCAGTGCCGAGCTGCGTACTCGTTGCGAGATTAAGAACGTCAACTCCTTGCGTTCACTCGGGCGCGCGATCACCTATGAGGCTGAGCGCCAGATCGCACTGTACGAAAAGGGCGAAGCTCCGCTTCAGCAGACACGCTACTGGGATGAAGCAAAGGGTGTCACCGGCGCGCTCCGGTCCAAGGAGGAGGCCGAGGACTACCGGTACTTCCCCGAACCCGACCTCGTGCCCCTGGCACCCTCGGACGGGTGGATTGCCGAGATACGGAGCTCGCTACCAATGCTGCCGTCTGGGCGCCGAAGCTATCTCCTCGAGAAGCTGGCAATGAGCGCAACCAATGATCAGGTGGAGACAGCCCTCGCTGAGCCACTCTTCCCATTCGTCCACGAGGCGCTTGAACGGGGTGTCGAGCCTCGAGTGGCAGTCGCTCGTGCGGCGAACGAACTCGCCTCGCTGCAGCCAATACCCGACTCGCTCGATGTGGACCGATTCGTGACCATCTGTCTCAAGGAGGCGAAGGGAGAGGTCACCGCAACCCAAGCGAAGGCGCTTATCTCTAAGGCGGCCGAGTCCGAGGTCGACATCGAAGAGCTCATCCGTACCCTTGGATTCGAACGGGTTGACGATAGCGCGCTACGTCAGATGGTCGAAGGCGTGGTGGGGGCACACCCTGAGGAGTGGGCACGATTTGTGGGAGGGGAAGCACAGCTACGTGGCTTCTTCGTGGGAGCCGTCATGAAGGCCTCATCGGGTAAGGCCGATGGGAAGGCCGTGGCGGCGGTGCTAGGTGAACTCGCGGCACGCGGGTGATGAAAGGAACGAGCAGGTGACGCAGGGATCGAACGGGAAGACAAGAAGCTTCGACGTCACGGAGGGATATCGGAAGGCGCCGGCGCGTGCGATGCTTCGTGCGGTGGGCATGGGTGACGAGGACTTCTCGAAGGCGCAGATCGCCGTCGCTTCCTCCCACAACGAGGTCACGCCGTGCAATCTTCCACTCGGTCCTCTCGCATCGAAAGTCAAGGACGGCGTCCGCAAGGCTGAGGGGTTTCCCTTGGAGTTCACGACCATCGCGGTCTCTGACGGTATCTCGATGGGCCATGAGGGTATGCACGCCTCGCTCGTCTCCCGTGAGGTGATCGCAGACTCGGTCGAGACGATGATGCATGCGGAGCGCTTCGATGGACTTGTGGCGCTGGCTGGCTGCGACAAGTCGCTACCAGGCATGCTCATGGCGGCCGCACGAGTGAACCTTCCGTCGGTCTTCCTTTATGGTGGATCGATCCTCCCAGGTCATTACCGGGATCAGACCCTTGACATCGTGTCCGTGTTCGAGGCCGTAGGTTCGGTCGCCACAGGCGCGCTCTCCGAAGAGGAGCTGTCGTGGATCGAGCGTGCCGCGTGCCCGACGATTGGCTCCTGTGCAGGCATGTTCACTGCGAACACCATGGCATCGGTGGGCGAGGCACTTGGGATGTCGCTCCTTGGCTCCGCGTCGCCGCCGGCGGTCGACCGTCGCCGTGAGGACTTTGCGATTGCCTCCGGCGAGGCCGTCATGGCGCTTGCGCGAGCAGGGATCACCTCGAGGGACATCATGACCAAGGGTGCCTTCGAGAACGCAATTGCGGTGGTCATGGCGCTCGGAGGTTCTACGAACGCCGTGCTCCATCTCCTCGCGATCGCGCACGAGGCCAAGGTCGAACTCCACCTCGACGATTTCAATCGCATCGCTGCCAAGGTTCCTCACATCGCCGACACCAAGCCGCATGGGAAGTTCCATATGACCGATGTGGACCGCATCGGTGGTGTGCCGGTGGTGCTCGGTGAGCTCCTTGAAGCGGGGATCCTCCATGGCGACGTCCTGACCGTGAGTGGAAAGACGATGCGGGAGTCCTTGGAGGAGTACCACCCACCCAAGGCGGACGGCGTTGTGGTGCATCCGCTTGATCAGCCCATCCACGAGGTGGGGGGCATTGCAGTCCTGACCGGAACGCTCGCGCCCAAGGGCTCGGTCGTCAAGGTGGCCGGCGTGGACTTCGATCGTTTCGAAGGAACCGCACGCGTATTTGACGGAGAGCAAGCTGCGCTTGATGCCATTCTGGCCGATGAGATCCAGCCGAATACCGTCGTGGTGATCCGCTACGAAGGTCCGAAGGGTGGACCAGGCATGCGCGAGATGCTTGCGGTCACCGGTGCGATGAAGGGTGCCGGCCGGGGTTCGGACTGTGCGCTCATCACCGACGGACGTTTCTCCGGGGGTACTCATGGATTCTGCATCGGTCACGTGGCTCCCGAGGCCGTCGATGGAGGACCGATCGCTGTAGTGCGAGATGGGGACCGCATCGTGATCGATATCAACGAGCACTCCATCGATCTTCTCGTCGACAAGGCCGAGCTCGATGCAAGGATGCAAGCGGTCGTTCATCCCGCGCCTCGCTATGAGACGGGTGTGCTCGCCAAGTACGCGACCTTGGTGAAGGGTGCTGACCTCGGAGCGGTAACTGGAGGATAGCCAGGGAAGGTGCTATACTTCGAGTCATGCAACCGTTCTCCTTTTCGGTCGTAGTACTTCGGTAGCGCACCCGCGACTTGCGGTGTGCGCTTAAAGGCCTCCCATTCGGGAGGTCTTTTTCGTTCAATGGAACTGAGGCAGAGATGAAACTGACTGGCACCCAGGCGTTGATCAAGTCGCTCGAGATGCAAGAGGTAGAGGTTATTTTCGGTCTACCTGGGGGAGCGATCCTCCCGGTCTACGACCCGCTGCTCGATTCCCCCATCCGGCACATCCTCGTTCGGCATGAGCAAGGTGCGGGTCATGCGGCTGAGGGCTATGCGCAGGCGACCGGACGACCCGGCGTTGCCATGGTCACCTCAGGGCCGGCAGCGACCAACATTGTCACCGCACTTGCGGATGCCTACATGGATTCGATTCCACTCGTGGTCATCACTGGCCAGGTGGCGACCTCGGTGATCGGTACCGATGCCTTCCAAGAGGCCGACACGACGGGAATCACCATGTCGATCACCAAGCACAACTGGCTGATTACCGATGCGGCCGATATCCCTCGGGTCATCAAAGAAGCCTTCCATGTTGCCACCACTGGTCGGCCGGGTCCGGTGCTCATCGACTTCCCCAAGGACGTCGCGAATGCAACCATGGAATGGTATTGGCCCAAGTCGGTAGATCTGCCTGGTTACAAGCCCACGCTTCGTGGCCACCCACGGATGATCAAAGAGGCCGCGAAGCTCATCGTGTCCTCTTCGCGTCCCGTGATCTATGCGGGTGGTGGAATCCTTCGAGGAAAGGCAACCGAGCAGCTGCTCCGTCTCGCCGAGCTGACCGGCATACCGGTGACGACGACACTGATGGCTCGCGGTGCGTTCCCTGATTCCCATCCACTCGCACTCGGGATGCCGGGCATGCATGGTAACTACACTGCAGTCACCTCGATGCAGCGAGCAGACCTCCTCATCACGCTCGGCGCGAGGTTCGACGACCGGGTGACCGGAGAGGTGAAGAGCTTTGCGCCATTCGCCAAAGTGATCCACGTCGACATCGACCCGGCCGAGCTCGGCAAGATTCGCAATCCGGATGTCCCAATCGTCGGTGACGTGCGGCAGGTCATCGGGGAGCTCATCAAGGAGCTCGAGGCGTCGCTTCCTGAGGGTGGACTCGACATTGGCCCGTGGACGAAGCAGCTCGATGAGTGGCGAAGGGCCCATCCCTACAAGTACCGCGATGGTGGAGGGCAGCCGCCGATCAAGCCTCAGTACGTCATCGAGCGAATTCGTGATCTTGCTCCCCCGGAGACGATCGTGGCGAGCGGGGTGGGTCAGCATCAGATGTGGGCCTCGCAGTACTGGCGTTTTGATACCCCGAACACCTGGGTCAACTCCGGGGGACTCGGCACGATGGGATTTGCCATTCCGGCGGCCATCGGCGCGAAGGTCGGCCGACCGGACCGGACGGTTTGGGTGATCGATGGTGATGGGTGCTTCCAGATGACCGCGCAGGAGTTGGTCACCGCAACGACCGAGCGCATTCCCATCAAGGTGGCGATCTTGAACAACGCCTACCTTGGGATGGTTCGACAGTGGCAGGAAATGTTCTACGAGGAGCGATACTCCGAGGTCTATCTTTCTCCCGATCTTCCTGACTATGTGAAGTGGGCCGAGGCGATGGGGTGTGTGGGCTTCAAGGTTGAGCACCCGTCCGAAGTCGATGCCACGATCGAGAAGGCGAATTCGATCAACGATCGTCCGGTCGTCATCGATTTCCGAACGGACACCTGGGAGAAGGTCTTCCCCATGGTCCCAGCAGGAAAGTCCAACGACGAGATCGTGCTCGGACCAGACGACGAGGAGGCGTAGTGGCAGATACGACACCAGGTGGGAATCTCGTTCCGATCGGGGGAGCGATCCGCACGCCTAAGCACATCCGTCACCACATCCTCTCGGTCGTGGTGGAGAACAAGACCGGCGTGCTCGCTCGTGTCGCGCAGCTGTTCTCTCGACGGGGCTACAACATCTTCTCCCTCGCGGTAGCACCGACCGATGACGAGCGATTCTCCCGCATCACCATCGTCGTCGACGTGGAGACGGTGCCACTCGAGCAGATCACTAAGCAACTGCACAAGCTCATCAACGTGATCAGGATCTCCGAGATCGACCCGAACGAGGCGACTGAAGGCGAGCTCCTGATGGCGACGGTCGACGCGGAGCCGGCGGTCCGCGCGCAGGTCATCGAGCTCGTCAACCTCTTTCACGGCCGAATCGTCGATGTTGGTTCGGCGCGCGTGACCGTGATGCTGGCGGCATCCCCGAGCGTACTCGATGACTTCGAGGCGCTTTTGGGAGAGTACGGCATTGCCGAGCTGCAGCGGACAGGTAGAGTAGCCCTACAAAAGTTGGAAAAGCCGACGTCAAAGAAGAAGATTCGAGGAAAGGTTTCCTGATGGCGAAGTTGTTCTATGAGTCCGATGCGGACCGCAGTCTCATCCTGGGCAAGAAGGTCGCCATCGTGGGTTACGGCTCCCAAGGGCATGCGCATGCCCTGAACCTGGCCGACTCAGGCGCCAACGTCATGGTCGGTCTTCGGGCAGGTTCTGCATCTGCGGCCAAGGCGACCGAGTCGGGTCTCAAGGTCGGCACGGTGGCAGAGGTCTCCGAATGGGCCGATGTGATCATGGTGCTTGCTCCTGATACCGCGCAGAAGGCGATCTATGAGACCGAGATCGCCCCGCATCTTTCGGCGGGCAAGGCACTTGCCTTCGCGCACGGATTCAATATCCGCTATGGACAGATCCAGCCCCCTGCCGATGTCGACGTCATCATGATCGCTCCCAAGGGTCCGGGTCATCTGGTACGTCGCACCTACGAAGAGGGTGGCGGCACCCCGTCGCTGATCGCCGTGCATCAGGATGCGACTGGTCGTGCGTACGACATCGCGCTTTCGTATGCGAGCGCGATTGGGTCCACCAAGGCGGGAGTGCTCGAGACGACCTTTTCCGAGGAGACCGAGACTGACCTCTTCGGTGAGCAGGTCGTGCTCTGTGGTGGGCTTGCATCCTTGGTGCAGGCGGGTTATGAGACGCTGGTAGATGCTGGATACCAGCCCGAGTCGGCCTACTTCGAGTGCCTTCACGAGCTGAAGCTCATCGTTGATCTCCTCTACGAACACGGTCTCGCTGGCATGTGGTTCTCCGTGTCGGAGACCGCAGAGTATGGCGGACTCACCCGCGGGCCTCGGGTGATTACCGATGCGGTTCGCGCGGAGATGAAGGAGATCCTCGCAGAGATCCAGGACGGCCGATTTGCCGAGGAATGGATCAAGGAGAACGAGATTGGGCAGCCAAACTTTGCCGCCCTGCGACACGCATCAGCCACCCACCCGATCGAGGATGTGGGAGCGAAGCTCCGTGCCATGATGCCGTTCCTGGC
>JBMFXL010000009.1:0-13562 GCA_049964275.1 Acidimicrobiales bacterium
ACTTGCCTCCAGATACGGTGACACGACCACTCGATCCGGAAACGGTGGTCTTTATCGACTCGATGGAGAATCCGCTTGCTGACTCAAATGCAGCGATGGTCACTCGACGTTCTCCTGAAGCGATGCCAGGGAGAAGCTCGTCTCGTGCCGATTCTGTACCTGCTAATAAAATCAGCCATCCAGACATCACCACTGACGAGAGGAATGGCATGCAAGCAAGGGAACGGCCGAGCTCCTCCATGATGATGCCTTGCTCGATCGCGCCAAAGCCGATTCCCCCATACGCCTCAGGTATGGCAATCCCGGCGAGCCCGAGTTCATCTGTTGCCTGCTTCCAAAGCGCTTCATCGAAACCGGCTGGGGACTCCATATCCCTACGCACGACACCCATGGGAGACTTGTCCTCTAAAAACCGTCGCACTGACGCCCGAAGTTCGTCCTGCTCGTCGCTGAACGCGAAGTCCATGGAATCCTCCCGCTGATAAACCGCCTGAGACTTCGCGGAGTTACCCGCGAGTCACTTGCTAGCCTCCTCATCATAACCCAGGAGAGGAGTCCAATTGGAGGCAGCGTACCAATTTGACCAGGCACGGATCTACCAAGTCGTAGTCGGGGATTTCGAGAACAACGTCTACGTCGTGCAGTGCGCACGCACTGGTGAGTCGCTTCTCGTTGATGCGGCTGCCGAAGCCGAGCGCCTTCTCGAGATGTGCGAGCTCTTGCACGTCAAACGCGTAGTCGAGACACACGGTCATCACGATCACATCGGTGCCGTCGACACCCTGCGAGACGCCGGACTTCCAGTCGGCATCGGAGAAGGCGACGCCGGGAGGCTTTCGGGCTTCGATGAGATCATTCAGGACGGTCAGGTACTTCGGGTCGGCGAGCTCCGTATCATCGCTCATGCAACCCCAGGACACACCGCTGGCTCGATCTGCTATTCGATCGAAGGAGTCCCGGTGCTGTTCTCCGGAGACACGCTTTTCCCAGGTGGTCCAGGTGCAACCTCCTACGAAGGTGGAGACTTCCCAACGATCATCGAATCAATCCGAGACCGCATCTTTGCGAAATTCTCCGAAGATACACTGGTACTACCGGGTCACGGCAGGTCGACCACGATCGGTGACGAAGCTCCTCACCTTGAAGAATGGATCGCACGTGGATGGTAACGAGCAGCTGATTACAAACGGGCTCGACGAACAATCAGGAGCACCGCCAGAGCTTCCAAATCCGATCATCGAGGCACTACTTCGCCGAAGTTCGGTCTCACGCCTGATCGAGCCGGGTCCAACACAGGTGGAACTCGAGCTCATTCTCCGCTGCGGTGCAAATCCTCCCGACCATGGCCATCTACGACCTTTTCGTTTCATTCCACTCCTTGGTAACGGCAAGGCTGCGCTCGGCGAAGTCTTTCTCGCCGCACTCTTCGAGCGATCCAAGCAGTCGGGGATGGAGCCGACCGCAGGCCAGATCGACAAGGAGCGCCGAAAGCTCGAAAGGGCGCCGCTCGTCATCGTGGTCATCGCAGATCTCCATCCAGAGTCACACGTACCCGAGATCGAACAACTTCTCTCTGCAGGTACGACTGCCTACGCAATGTCTCTCGCGGCAGCTTCCCTCGGATACGGCACTATGTGGCGTACCGGGGAAGTCGCCCACGACCCTCATGTTCGTAATGCCCTCGGTGTTGCACCGCATCAGCAGATCATCGGCTACCTCTACGTGGGCACCCCCGCGTCCGCCGGAGCAGCCCCTATTCGTTGGGCCGATTTGGCGGAACGAGTAGGGGTCTTCCCCCTCGAATAATTTCTCCTACCGTAATAGGGGTAATTGGGACGACTACACTTAAACCCATGTCGATACCCGCGCTTCGCATCGAAAACTTGAAGGTCAACGCTGAGAACTCCGAAATTCTGCGGGGAATCGATCTCGAGATTCCGCCTGGTGAGCTCCACATCGTCATGGGCCCGAATGGAGCTG
Organism: Acidimicrobiales bacterium; assembly: GCA_049964275.1. Lineage (GTDB taxonomy): Bacteria > Actinomycetota > Acidimicrobiia > Acidimicrobiales > Acidimicrobiaceae > JAJYZP01. The sequence continues at coordinate 1,981 of JBMFXL010000009.1, forward strand.
GGAAGTCCACGCTTGCAAACGCGCTTCTCGGCAACCCGGACTACCAACTCATTGACGGCACCATCTCCCTACATGGTGAAGACATCACTCTCTGGGGTACGGACGAGCGCGCTAAGGCGGGAATGTTCCTCGCATTCCAGTATCCAGAAGAGATCGCAGGGGTCTCCGTCATTCAGTTTCTCCGTCAGGCAGTATCAGCGCGCAAGGGTAGTGAGATCTCCGCGCTCGAAATTCGCTTCGCACTCGGCGACTGGATGAAGCGTCTCGGCATGGACCCTTCGTTCGCCGAACGTCATCTCAACGCCGGATTCTCCGGAGGAGAAAAGAAGCGAAACGAGATTCTTCAAATGGCACTACTTGAGCCTGACGTCGCAGTGCTCGATGAAACCGATTCCGGACTCGACATCGATGCACTTCGAATCGTCGCACACGGCGTCGAGGAGATCCGTAAAGAACGTCCAGCCATGTCAACGCTCCTGATTACTCACTACCAACGGATCTTGAACTACCTCACTCCCGATCGAGTCCACATCGCCATTGACGGGAAGATCGCAGTGAGCGGCGGGATGGAACTTGTGGAACAACTCGAAAGGCAGGGCTACGACCAATGGCGCAATCTGCTCTAAACGCCCAACCGGCCCAATCAAGAGCACTCTTCGACGCGAAACGCCTCAAAGAGGATTTCCCACTCTTCAAAAACAATTCGCCCACATTGGCATTTCTCGACTCCGCTGCGTCTTCGCAACGTCCCCAATCCGTGCTCGATGCCATGGATCGCTATTATTCGACGACACACGCGAACGTCCATCGAGGGGTCTATCGACTCGCCGAAGATGCGACTGCCGCGTACGAACATGCCCGAGAGCACCTTGGGCAGTTCCTTGGAGCACCGGATCCGTCAAGAGAGATCGTCTTCACCAAAAATGCCACCGAGGCCTTCAACCTGTTCATTCAAGGACTCGGGCGAGTTCGTCTCGGCCCAGGCCGGACGGTGCTACTCACCGAAATGGAACACCACGCCAATCTCGTGCCCTGGATGATTCTTCAGCAACAATTGGGATTTGCAATCCGCTACATTCCAGTCGACGGGGCCGGCTACCTCGATCTCGCCGATCTCGACCGGCTACTTGAGGGCGTCTCCATCGTCGGAGTCACTCTGGCCTCCAATGTGCTCGGCACGCTCAATCCTGTCAAAGAAATCGCTGCCCGAGCACATGAAGCGGGCGCGCTTGTCGTAGGAGATGGCGCACAGTACGCTCCCCATATCGCCACCGACGTCAAAGAGGTCGGAATCGACGCCCTCTGCATCACCGCGCACAAGATGCTCGGCCCCACCGGGATCGGAGCACTATGGGCCAAGCGGGCAATCTTAGAGGAGATGACTCCATTTCTTGGCGGCGGCGAGATGATCGCAGACGTCCGACTCGACGGCTTTACCCCGAATGAGATTCCCCATAAGTTCGAGGCTGGAACTCCTCCGATTGCTGAGGCGGTCGGCCTTGATGCGGCGCTCACCTATCTCGAATCAGTCGGCCTCGACCGAATTCGACAGCATGAGATCGAACTCACCTCATACGCACTCGCGCGCCTTGAGGATCGTTTCGCTGGCCGCATCGAGATCTTCGGTCCAAAGAATGCTGCCCATAAAGGTGGTGTCATCTCCTTCTCGTTCGGCGACATTCACCCCCACGACGTGGCACAGATTCTCGACGAAGCAGGGGTATGCGTGCGCGCTGGACATCATTGCGCCAAGCCTCTAATGAGAAAGCTCGGCGTTGCTGCTACCGCGCGAGCGTCGTTCTACCTCTACAACACCGAAGAAGACGTAGACCGACTTGTTGAAGCACTCAGTCGAACGGAATCATTCTTCAGTTGACGCAGGGCAAGCAGAGAAAGGGCACCAATGGCAGGACTTGAAGACCTCTACCGAGAGATCATCCTCGACCATTACAAGAATCCGAGAAATCAAGGTCGACTCGAGAGCCCACCAGCGATCATGGAGCAGGGGTTCAATCCACTCTGCGGTGATGAAGTCAGCGTGTATCTTGAGATCAACGAAGGCGTACTCTCAGACATCAAGATCGACGGTCATGGATGCTCCATTTCACGTTCATCTGCCTCTCTCATGTCTTCAGCAGTGAAGGGAAAGACGATCCCCGAGGTGCTTGACGTTGTCGAAACTTTCAAGACGATGATGTCCCTTCATGAGAACAACCTGGGTGAACACGACGACAAGCCAGCCCCAGTGGTCGACGAACGCTCGCTCGGCGAGCTTATCGCGCTTCAAGGAGTCGTCAAGTTTCCAGTTCGAATCAAGTGTGCGACGCTACCCTGGAACACGCTCGTACAGGGCCTAGGCGATCTCGCGAGCGTTGCCAATTAGATTCAGGTAGCTCACGGGTTACAGATTCCTCCCGAGGAGACGAATCCACCGTCGATCACGAAAGTGATGCAGACGGTATAGCCTACGAATACGGCGAGGACTTGTCACTCAACAGCTGACAAGACGAGGGTGACGAATGACCGACATGCTGGTTTCGTGCGCGCAATGCCGTACGTTGCTCGTTTGAAGTTGACCTTTATTCCTGCGGCTGAGATGACTTGAGGACTCCTCAAGTTCGCGGTGAAGATGTCCGGACTCCACTTGGCAGTCCAACCTCGTTCGGATCCGATGGAGACGCCATTGAACACGCGGTCGCCAAAGACAACAACGGCTTCACAAGTCTGAGCGCGTGAGATTGGACTCACCATTTCAAGACCAGCGGAGACGCGCCAATCGGACCTTGAAGGGACCACTTCAAACTGGACCATTGGCACGAGACCAGTCCTTCCATGCACCGCCTTGGACGGCGCGCGTCAGCGGACGTCGTGCCGAGCTCCCATAGGGCCAGCCGACCACGGTCCACCCCGCGATTCACACGTAACTGAGTGCAAGTTAAACCCGGAGCAGTTCACGACCCCACGGCACATCCACGGGCGTTCGAGGAGGGCACGGTCGGGCGAGCAACGCGCAAGGGTTCCACCCCTGGCGCACGCAGCGAGTCACTTCTTCTTCGACCTGCCCGACGAGGCAGCCGGTGAAGGTGTCGCTATCGTGGCACTTGGCATCGGGAGGCTCACAGGGTTGGTTCGAGCGAATGCTGCCACGAAGTCACGATCGCTGATACTGAAATACCTTGAGACAGGGCGGAGCATTCCTAAAAGCAATTGCGATCCATTCGCGGGACTCGCGAGGGTCCCTGGCTGCTGATTGAAGTAGAAGAAGTTGACCCAGTCGGTATTGATGTCGAGTTCCATGGCACGTACCGCTCCCGCCTTCACCAACAAATTTGCAAGCGAGGAGATCGAGAGCCCAGGACCCGCAACATAGACGATCGCTCCATTGCTCGTGATGCCGACGCCAGACCGCCACACCAGCACCTGATTGCCAACGGTCAGACCCCACTCCGCGTAGTTCGAGTCATAGACCTTCGGATTGATCTTCCCGTTGTTGACGATCAAGGAGAGATTCTGACGCACCACGTCAACGTTCGACGGAATGTTCGACCCCCCACTCCATGACGCGATGTTGACTGCACCGTTCTTGTAGATCACGAACGATGCGGCACCGTTGACAAGTGCCTGCGCGGTCCTGCCATATGCGTAATAGCCGCCCTGGGCATCGTTGAGTCGGAATCCGGAGTTGAACGCGGCCACCAGATTTGAACGCATAGTGGTCGGAATCGGGGATTCGTACTTCCAGGTGCCACCGCCAGTCGGCTCTTGATAACCCGCGAACTGATCGAAGCTCAAGATATGAGGATCCATCCACGCGACCGCCGCGATCAACGAAGTATGGATGGGGTCGGGACGTAACAAGGTGACATAGAGACCTGGATGGCCATCTACCGTCAATCCCTCCGGGGTCCATTGTCCTTCCCCTTGGATGGACGGGAACGCAAGCGGGGTAATCGGCTTGGGCGCTGGGAGGTATGGAACGGAGTTGTTGACTGCTCCAGTCGCATGCGACCTACCTTTGATCTTGAAAGCTCCCTTCGGAGGCTTCCCTCCGACCTTCGGCTTGTTCAAGGAATACCAAGTGTTCTCGATGAATCCAACAAGAGACGCGCCGCCGTGTCCCCGAATCCATTCGACCGATGTCACCCCGAAGCCTGCGCCTCCTGGGGCAGCCAGTGCGTTGATATAGGAGTAGCCACTTATCAGTATGAACAGGGCTACAGCTCCGACGAGGGCACGTCTCAGCAGGAATACGCGCCTCGAAGGGCGACGGTGGCGTGACTTCACACGGTCTCCAAATGCAGGGTTGCGTTATGCGAACATACAAAAATAGGGGGAATTACGAGGTCAGCTCGACGATATCCAGGATGCTTTCAGCATCGGCGGCGAGCTCGACTCGAAAACGTGCCCCCGGCGCTCCATTGGGAACGTCGACCACCTGGACCGTCCCGCCGTGAGCATTGACAATGCTCTTCACAATCGCCAGTCCAAGCCCAGAGCCGCCAAGATCTCGACTGCGCGACTCGTCGAGACGCGTGAAGCGTTCGAAGATCGTGTCACGCTCCTCTGGCGGGATACCATCTCCGTCATCGAGTACCTCGAAAATGACTTTGCCCCGATCCTGTAGGAGCACTACAGACACCCGAGAACGAGCATGTCGAACTGCATTCTCCAAGAGATTTCGCACTACGGAGCGCAATCGCTCTCCGTCGCCACGCACGCGACCAGCAGACATGGCTGCTAACTCGACGCGAATGGGCGTGAGCAGGCGAAGGCGTGCTGCTTCCTCAACGATAAGTTCGTCGATGTCGACCAGCTCCGACTTCGTGATGAGCTGTCCTACATCGGCCTTCGCAAGCAATAGAAGGTCCTCAATGATGTGCTGCATCCGTTGGCTCTCAGCGAGCGAGCCCCGAGCGGTTGCGATCCAATCGGCGCTCTCCGCGTGTCGAAGAGCGATCTCGAGCGAGGTCCGAAGTGACGAGAGTGGCGACTTGAGCTCATGGGACGCATCAGCAACGAACCGTTTGCGCTCTTCGGTTGCGTCTTGCAACCTATCGAGCATCTGATTCATGGTGTGTGCCAGCCTTCCGATCTCATCATCATCTTCTGGGACATAGACACGCCGCGACAGGTTGGAACCGGAGATCTCATCAACATCGATCCGAATCCGCTCGATCGGTTCGAATGCCCTCTTGGTGATCACCCAGGTGGCCAAGAGCACCACTCCAAGAAGCAGAGGGAATCCGACTAGCAAGATCACGACAAGTGAGCGAACCGATTCATCGACGGCCTGAAGAGAAGCCCAGACGAACACGTCATAAGTGCCGGGATTCGAGGTCGTAGCTACGATCATCTGGTTTGCATTCGTGGAGCTACGTCCAGCGCTTTTGCTTTCGACGCTCCCCGCGTAGGTGGAGTTCACATGGGTGACCACAGGTACCGAAACCAGTACCTTGGTCGCCACGAGCACGTAATTATTGTCCTGCTCAGCCTTCTGAAGTGCTGGAACGGTGATTTGCCGCACCACCCGTTCGGTGGTCTGCGTCTTGGGATCGACGTTGGTTGGCGGGTACCGGTACTGAGCTGGCTCACCCGCAAGGTTCGGCGTATACGCAACTACCTTGCCCGACGGATCGATGACCTGCGCCGCGATATCGCCCTCGGGAATTGGAATCCGTTTAGGGAGGGATCCGGATTCAACGAGCGACACGATGTTGACTGCTTCATTTTTCGCGTTCACTACTGCATTCGAAATGAGTTGGGTTCGCAGGAGCGCGACGAGGGCAACCGAAGATACTGCGAGCGCCGACCCTACGACCAATGTTGCGATCGCCGTGGTTCGCGAACGAACCGACCCTAGAAGTCGGCGCTCGCGAGTCGCTTCGCCCGACCGTTCGGAACGTCCATTCATCGTGCGTATGATCTCTCCAACTACCACGTCTCAGAAAGAATGGGAATGAGACCAAGCCTATCTGACAGTGACTTCCTTCTCTCGGACATCGACATCACCGTTAGCATTCGCTCCGCCGTCGAGTTCAAGCAGGTAACCGACCCCGCGCACCGTCTTGATCGACCGAGCCCCGAACGGAACGTCGATCTTCCTACGGAGATATCCGATATAGACCTCAACAATGTTCGAATCACCCTCGAAGTCGTAATCCCACACGTGCTCGATGATCTCACGCTTGGTCAGCACTCTACCCTTCTGCCTTAGCAACAGTTCGAGAAACGAGAACTCTCGAGACGTGAGGTCGATCTCGACATCGCCTCGTTTTACAGCGTGGCTCGCTGGGTCAAGCGACAAATCTCCCGCAACGAGTACAGGCGGCCTACTCTCCACTCCCCGTCGCAAGAGCGCACGGATCCGCGCCAAGAGCACCGTAAAGGAGAATGGCTTCTTCAAGAAGTCGTCCGCCCCGGTATCGAGGGCTTCGGCTTCATCTAGCTCACCGTCCTTCGCCGTCAACATGAGGATCGGCGTCCAGATCTCTTCTTTGCGCAGCGTATCGGTAAGTTTGAAGCCATTCATACCCGGAAGCATGATGTCGAGGACAATCAGATCGTAGGAGGTCTCACGTGCCATCCGAAGGCCATCAAGACCATCACGGGCCAAGTCGACGGCAAATCCCTCCGCGACTAACCCGCGTTTGAGCGCATCGCCAAGTGACACTTCGTCATCTACCACCAAGATCCGCACATCAACTCCTCGTCCAGATTCCTGAGCGAACAGTAATCATCGATTCTGTGAGAACTCAGAGTGTCCACTAGGAGCCTCGTAAAGGCGTTGAAGCAGACGTTCGCTTTGCTACGATCAGGAACGGGCCCACTGCCTCGTCATGAAAGAGAGTTGCCATGAGAATCGAAGTCGACTACGACAAATGCCAGTCCAATGCGCTCTGTATGGCAGCCGCACCAACGGTATTCGAGGTTCGCGACGACGGCTACATGTACGTCTTGAACGAGACCCCTGAAGAAGCACTCTTCGACCGGGTACGTCAGGCCGCGCGAGATTGCCCCACTCAGGCCATCACGATCATCGAGAACGACTGATATCAGTGGTCAGCGATATCCGTCGTGTGGTAATCGTCGGAGCATCGCTCGCCGGCTATCGAACTGCGCAGCAGCTCCGCCGAGCCGGTAGCACGGACGAAATCCTCCTCATCGGAGACGAGCCGCACTACCCTTACCAACGGCCTCCCCTCTCGAAGGGAGTACTGCTCGGCGAGATGACGCCCGAAAGAGTTCGCCTGAGGGGAGCGATTGAAGCTCCCTTTGAGCTTCGACTCGATATTGCAGTCGACGGACTCGATACTTCTCAAAAGGCAGTTCGCACCGAGCATGGAGAGTGGATCGGCTACGACTCCCTAGTCATTGCCACCGGCGCATCACCCAACGTGCTTGGAACGCTTCCCCCGGGCGACAACATCGTCTACCTGCGCCGACTCGACGACGCACTCATGCTCCGAGATCGCTTCGATGACGGCGTTCGTGCGATCGCGGTCATTGGTGCCGGTTTTATAGGTGCCGAGGTAGCCTCCTCAGCACGTGCAAGAGGTATCGAGGTTCACCTCATCGACCTTGAAACAAGGCCCATGTCCCGGGTACTTGGCGACGAGGGTTCGAAGGCTCTGGCCACCCTCCACCGGCAGAGTGGCACGAAGCTCCACCTAGGCGCCACGGTGTCCGACCTCAGCGAGCTCTCAAGGGGTGCCATCACCCTCGCACTCAGCGACGGCTCCAGTGTGGCCGTTGACATGGTGGTCGTCGGTATTGGAGTCCATCCCAATACCGCTTGGCTCAACTCGTCGCGGCTCGCTCTCACCAACGGCGTAGTGTGCGGTGCGGATGGTCGAGCACGGGAAGTGGATGGCATATTCGCTGTTGGCGATGTTGCAGCGTGGCATCACCCGCGATATCGCCGAACGCTTCGATTTGAACACTTTGAATCAGCGGTGAACCAGGCAATGGTTGTCGCGCACAATATCGCGCACGACTCCTCACAACTTCTCGACGAAATTCCCTTTGCGTGGTCAGATCAGTACGGCCATGTCATCCAGTTCATCGGAGTATCCTCCGCAGACTCGCTCGAGGAAATACGAGTGGGCCGGCTCGCATGGGATGGCTCTCCGAGCGTCGTTGACTACCGAGACTCAGAGGGCCGACTCATAGGGGCGCTGCTCATCAATGCATCCAGCGAGATCAACGAAACGAAGACGGCGATCGAAAACGACCTCGTGGGATTGGAATAATCGAAACGCTACCGCGTTGACCTGAACACAAGAACCTCAAGCCTCTTCCCCCCAAGAGAGGCGCGTTCCTGTACCCCTGCCGATTAGCCGGGTCCCCCCACCCGGCTAATCGAGCGTCGCTAAGCGACTTCCCCTCCGTAGAAAACCATTGGATTAACCTGAGTGAAACAATAGCACAGCGGTGACTCACGTCACAAATCCGTTTACGGGAGCCCGAAGATGTCCTCGAAACTCGGCGATGCTTCTGGAGTGGAATGGTCTCCGTAGTCGGCGTAGCCCGTTTCCTCGAGTTCTCTCGCAAGTTCAGGGCCGCCCTCAGCTACGATTTCCCCTTTCACGAGAACGAGGATCCGTGATGGTGGGAGCTCATCGAGGAGACGCGCGTAGTGGGTGATCGCGAGTACACCAAGATGTTCCTCAGTCACGAGTCGGCGCACCTCTCGAGCAACTGCGCGCATGGCATCGACATCGAGTCCAGAATCGAGTTCATCGAGAATTGCGTAGCGACTCGGAAGTGCTGACAGCATGGTCGTCTCGAAGCGCTTCTTCTCACCACCGGAAAGGTCGACGTTCACCCAGCGATCCAGCAATTCCGGTGCCAAGCCAACCCTTCCCGCAGCGGCATGGACAGCAGCTCGGACCTCGGAAGATCCCAATGGCCCACGAGCAGTTCGCGCGGCATCCACGAGATCGAATGCATCTACTCCGGGAACCTCTCCGGGATACTGTGAAACAAGGGCGAGGCCGAGTTGTGCACGACGATAGGTCGGAATCTCGGTCACGGCCTCTCCGTCGACGCTGATGGAGCCTGACACTATTCGATAGCCATCCCGGCCCATGATCGCATGAGACAACGTACTCTTCCCCGAACCATTCGGCCCCATGATCGCAACGACCTCTCCAGGGGAAACGGAGAGGGACACGCCATGAAGGATTTCATTGCCGCCTACCTCGACGACCAGTTCATTGACCACCAGAGACGTCATCGAGTGCCTTCCGTGACTTCGATCCATACTTTGCCTTCATCAACCGTTACTTCGTACACAGGCACCGGAGCGGTTGCTGGGAAGCACTGCGGCTTCCCGTCAATGAGAGAAAATGTGGAACCATGTTTCCAGCACTCGATCTCACGATCTTCGACGTATACATCGCCTTCGGAGAGCGAGAAGTTGGCATGGGAACAGGTATCCCCGATCGCGTAGAAGTCATCCTCGATTCTCACCACCGCAATCCGTCGCGCGCCGATTTCGACTCGCTTGGTTTTCCCAGATTCGATTTCATCAACTGTACAAACGGCATACTTCATCGCGACTCCTCATCCCAAAGACCATCCAGGCTGCGGTCAACCAGTGAGTCCAACGAACCAAGAGGAAGGTTGTCGAGGAGCTCGCGGAAGAACCCTCGAACGATCATTTGCTGCGCGGCCTGCGTAGGGATCCCTTTGCTCTCTAAGTAGTACGTCTGCTCCGCATCAACCGGGCCGACCGCTGATGCATGAGAGCATTTGACCTCATTTTCTTGAATGTCCAAGTTCGGCACCGAGTCTGCGTGCGCATGATCCCCAAGCACGATGTTACGATTCGTCTGGAACGCGTTGGAGCCGGTGGCACCCTTCTCCACTTTGATCAGACCACTGTAAATGGAATGAGAGGACCCACCAAGTGCTCCCTTGTACAGCAGGTTCGACTGGGTCTTGGCAGCTTCATGAATTTGGAACGTCCTGAACTCATGCGTTTGGTTGCCTGTTCCGAGATACCCCGCAAGAATCTCTGCCTCGGCACCTGCTCCATTGAGTCGACACTCGGTCCTCAAACGGGCGTAGTCGCCGCCAAGAGCGAGATGGAGCGCCCGTAGCCGACCCGAACGAGCGACAGCTCCGTCTAGGTGCGCAAGCTCCCATGTGTCTCGGGCAAGATCCTGTACCGAGACGTAACTGAGATGTGCATCGTCAGCGACTCTCACATTGGTCCGGATGGCGCTGAAGGCTCCAAGCGAACCTCCGGTCCGGACCTCAACCACCGAAGCCTCCATTCCGGCCGGAACCTGAAAGGTGACCTCTGACGCGTGAAGATCGCTTCCAGCGCTTACCTGTCGAATACAGAGGAGCCTGGAGGGCGAATCTCGGTCGCCAAGTTCGACGGTGATCCGTTCAGGAGAGAGCGCCGCCGCTAGATAAGCGAAGGGTTCACCCTCATCGAGACTGGAGGGGTGGGCAATATCGACACGTCGGACCGTCCCGCTCTCGCCCGTTTCAAATCCCACGATTCGACCGTTGGCAATCCGGAGGACCGCGTCGAACCCGCCACCAAGCAACTCCACCCAAGGCTCTCCACCGTCGGCTTGATCGACGGCTGGAGTCGGGTTCACCCTCGAAAGGGCCTCAAAGTCCAACGTGTCGATCGGACCGTATCTCCAGTCCTCCGCAGCACTTCGAGGAAGAGTCGCATCAGCCAGGACGCCTACCTCGGTGCCGGACAGATCAAGCTCACCACTCACCTCGAGTTGTCTTCCAAAGAGCTTCAAGTCGACCCCGCTTACCCAACGTTCGACGCATGCAAGCGACGAATTTCTCCTATGAAGATATTAGTAATTCGGTGGTCCCAGACTCCCGCTGCCCCCCGAAGTGGTAAGAAAATCACTATCGTTGTCCTCAAAACAAGGAGGAAAGATGGCAGTCGTACATACTGAGCGCATCGGAGCCATCGGTTATCTCACCTTGTCAAGACCGGATCGCCTCAACGCCATGGGCAAGGCATTTTGGACCGAGCTTCCAGCCGCCGTTGCAGAGCTCGATGCGGATCCGGAGGTACGAGTTATTGTCATGCGCGCTGAGGGTCGCCACTTCAGCGCTGGGTTGGATCTCACTGAAGCGAACGCGCTATTCGATGATGGTCGCTCACCCGCGGAACGCAACATGCGCCTCTTCACCCACATCAAGGAGCTCCAGAGGTCGTTCCAATCTCTCGATCGTTGCAGCACACCGACGGTTGCCGCCATTCACGGTGCGTGCATTGGCGGAGGTGTCGATCTCGTCGCCGCATGCGACATCAGGATCTGCAGTGCCGACGCAAGCTTTTCGATTCGGGAGACCAAGATTGCAATAGTTGCCGACCTCGGCTCACTACAACGCCTTCCTTCTCTCATCCCTCGGAGCGCCCTGATGGAGCTCGCGCTCACTGGGAGGGATTTCGACGCGATGGAGGCGCTGCAATGGGGGTTCGTCTCAAAGGTTTGTGAGTCTCACGACATGCTCGTCAGCCATGCCGAGAAGGTAGCCGAGGAAATCGCTTCGAACTCACCCCTCGTAACGCTTGGAGTGCGACGACTTCTTCG